>JBIPOX010000041.1:0-7650 GCA_044378785.1 Novosphingobium sp. | reverse complement strand
CCGCGCCCGACCAGCCGAAAATCCCGGCCTCGGCACCCATCCCGACCCGCCCGCCCGCGCCGAAGGCGTCGATCTGGAGCCCGCCGATCATGCCTGTCGGCGTCTCGGGCGGCAGCAAGTTGGAGGTCGCGACCCGGACCGCCGCCTCGCTCATCACCCTTGCCCCGTCGAGCTGGCCGTTGCCGCCGATCATGCGCAGGAACCGGTCGTAGTCGCGCGGGGTCGAAACCAGTCCCGCGCCGCCAAACAGGAACGGCGGCTCATCGAGGTATATCGAGCTTTCCGGCGGGTCGATCGGCACCAGCCTGCCCGCAACCACCCCGTAATTGGTCGAAAGCCGCGCCGCATCGGACTTTGCCACCCGAAAACCGGTGCTGGTCATGCCGAGCGGACCGAAGAAGCGCTCCATCAGGAACCTGTCGAAGGCCTGGCCGGAAACCAGCTCGATCACCCGGCCAAGGACATCCAATCCGCTGCTGTAGCTCCAGCGCGTGCCGGGTTCGTGGACCAGCGGCAATTTGGCCATGCCATCAGTGAAGGCTGCAAGCCCCTTGACCTGGTTGCCGCGGGTCAGGCCCGGAATGCTGATGCGCGAGACGATGCCGGGGGTCAGGCCACGCTCGATCAGCGCCTTGCTGATCGGCCCCTTCTGGATGATGCCATAGGCCAGACCAGAGGTGTGGGTGAGCAGGTGGCGGATCGTGATCTGGGTCTTGGCAGGCCGCACGTCGTCGAGCGAGCCGTCATAGGTGTTCTGCACCTGCATCAGTGCGAATTTGGGCAGTATGTCGGCAAGCGGCTGGTCGAGCGACAGCTTGCCCTCGTCGATCAGCACCATCGCGGCCATGCCGGTGACTGGCTTGGTCATCGAGTAGATGCGAAACAGCGTGTTGGCGTCCATCGGGTCGGCATCGAGAAAACCCTGGCTGCCGCGCGTGATGTAGCGGGTCTCCTGCCCCGGCAGGCCGAGCCCGATGATCAGGCCCGGCAATTTGCCGGGACCGATCCATTTGTCGGCGAAGGCGCGCAGGTTTGCTGCGAAATCGGGCGTCTGGGCTGCAAACAGCGGCGACGGCGCGAGCGCGGCAGAGAGACCTCCGGCAAGGGCAAGGCCAAGCACGCCGCGCCGGTCAAACCGGGCAATATCGATAGACTCGCTCATTTCTCGGCATTCTCTCCTTGCGCCATGATCAGCCGCGCTGCCTTGGCGAACAGCGTCGGCAGGCCTGCTTGACCGATCCGGTCGAGCGGCCACCACTCGCTCTCGTCTCCGGCGCGACTAGACCATTGCTCGCCGCGATAGACAAGCACTCGCAATTCGAGCGCGAAATGGGTGAAGACATGCTGAACGAGCCCGGCCGAGCGCCAGTCGCCCAACAACGGCGGCTCGCCCGAACCATCGCCGCGCGCGCTCCAGCCATCGTCGGGCAGCGCCCGCATGCCGCCCAGCATGCCCTTGTCTGGTCGTCGCACCAGCAGCACCGCGCCCTCGCGCTCGATCCACCAGGCGCGGCCCCGGCGCGTCGGCTTGGCCTTTTTGGCGGGCTTGACCGGATAGAGCTCGGCTTCTCCAGCGGCACGGGCGGCGCAATGCTCGGCTAGCGGGCACAGCAGGCACTTGGGGGCACGCACGGTGCACAGGCCCGAGCCAAGATCCATCATCGCCTGCGCGAAATCGCCAGCTTGCTGTTCGGGCGTGATCCTGTCGGCCCCCGCCCTGATCGCCTTGCGTGCGCCGGGCAGGGGCGCGCCGATCGCGAACAGCCGCGCCACCACCCGCTCGACATTGGCATCAACGACCACCGCCCGCCGCCCGAACGCGATCGCCGCGACTGCCGCGGCGGTATAGGCGCCCAGCCCCGGCAGCGCGCGCAATCCCGCCTCGGTGTCGGGAAAGCCCGCGCCGCCTTGCGCAACCGCGCGCGCGCAAGCGATCAGGTTGCGGGCCCGCGCATAGTAGCCCAGCCCCGCCCAGGCGGCCATGACCTCGGCGTCGTCCGCCCGGGCCAGTGCCTCGACATTGGGCCAGCGCGTGGTGAACCTCTCGAAGTAGGGAATCACGGCCGCGACAGTGGTCTGCTGGAGCATCACTTCGGACAGCCAGACCCGGTAGGGATCAGGCCTTGGCTCGCCCGGGCCGGAACGCCATGGCAGCACCCTTGCATGATCCTTGTACCAGGCGAGCAGGCTGGCTGCGATGGCGCTGTTGCTGGCGTTCATCGCGCGGCTATGGCATTGAGCGGCGCACAATGGAACGGGACAAGCCAGCCTCGCCGAAAAGCGGCAAACCTCGCCGCTATGAGCGGCCGCGCGGCGGCCAGGCGCGCGCGATATCCGAGCTGATGCCGCAGGTTGGCCGCGCCGCTTTCCGCCGCTTCGGCTTTGTCCAGAGCTCGGTCGTTTCTCGCTGGCCCGAGATTGTCGGCCCGGTCCACGCCCGAATCTGCGCGCCCGAATCGATCCGTTTTCCACCCGGCGAAAAGAGCGATGGCGTGCTCCAGCTCGTCGTCGTTCCCGCCCATGCTCCCTTCATCCAGCAAGTGACCGAGGAGATCATGACGCGGGTCAATCGCTTTTTCGGCTATCGCGCGGTCGCACGGATCAAGCTGCGGCAAGGCGCGGTTAAGCCGCCACGTGCTGATGAGCCCCGGCCCGCGCCGCCCTCGCTCAAGCCGATCCCGATCGAACTTGGCGATTCGCTGCGCGACATCGGTGATCCCGAACTGCGCGCGGTACTCGAATCGCTGGCGCGCAGTCTCGGTGACGACGACAAGGAAGGGACCGGGAATTGAAGATCTTTCGCCTGTTTGCAGCGCTTGTCGGCATGACCCTAATTGCGAGCCAGCCCGCCAGCGCGCAATCAAGGCCCATCAAACCGGCAACGCCAAAACCGGCAGCCAAGGCCAATTGGACCGCGACCGTCGCAGTGCAGCCCGATGGCACCCATGTTCTCGGCAACCCCGCCGCCAAGGTGAAGGTCGACGAGTTCGTCAGTTACACCTGCCCGCATTGCGCCAACTTCCAGCGCGAAGCAGAGGCCCCGATCCGGCTGGCCTATATCATGCCCGGCAAGGTCTCGGTGCGGGTCGTCCACGTGGTGCGCGATCCGGTCGACCTGACCGTGGCGATGCTGACCAATTGCGGCGATGCCAAGGGCTTCTTCGCGCGCCACAATGACTTCCTGTCCAGCCAGCGGCAATGGATGGCCAAGGCCAATGCGACCAGCGAGGCGCAGCGCGCGCGCTGGAGCGGCGGCGACATTCCCGCCCGGCTGCGCGCGATCGCCAATGATCTCGATTTCTACACGATGATGGCGCGGCGCGGCACGGGCAGGGTCGCTGCCGACCGTTGCCTTGCCGACACGGAACTGGCGCGCCGGGTGACGGCGCAGCGCAGCGAGGCGGAACGGATCGGTGTTTCCGGCACGCCCGGTTTCGCGATTGGCGGCGTCCTCGTTGAGGATGCTCACGATTGGGCCGGGCTCAAGGCAGCGATCGATGCAAAGCTCTAGCAGGCTGGAAGCGCACGCAGCTGTCGGTTAAGCTGTGGAGAGTTGCGCCAGCCCGGGCGCCCGCGTCTTCCTGACGCAGCGCCCATCGGCTAGCCCGGTATTCACTACAAGGATTCTCCAAGGCATGACCCAACATCGCCCTCGCCGCCTCGTCCTTGCCGCCATTGCGGCACCGCTATCGCTTGCCCTTGCCGCCTGCGGTTCGGCCGGCGGGGACAAGGGCGGCGCCACATCAGGCGAGCCGCTGGAAAAAGTCGCCGCGCCTGCGGGCCAGACTTGGGGCGATGTCGTCGCCAAGACCGACGAGGGCGGCTATGTCATGGGCAACCCCGAGGCGCCGATCAAGCTGATCGAGTTCGGCTCGCTGACATGCGGACACTGCGCCGATTTTGCCGCGACCAGCAAGACCGAGCTGGTTGAAACCTTCGTCAACAGCGGCCGGGTCAGCTTCGAGTTTCGCAACTTCGTGCGCGATCCGATGGACCTGACCGCCGCCCAGCTGACTCGCTGCGGCGCGCCGGAAAGCTTCTTTGCCCTCACCGAGCAGGCCTTCGCCAATCTCGGCCCGATGTTCGAGACGGTTCAGGCCGCCGGCGAGCAGGCCTATGCGGCGGCAATGTCAGCGCCAGAGGCTACCCGGGGGCAGGCGATTGCCCGCCTGGCCGAGCTTGATGAGTTCTTCGCGGCGCGCGGCATCTCCAAGGATCAGGCCGCCCAGTGCCTGGCCAATGCCGCGGACGCCCGTGCGCTGGCCGAGCGCACCCAGAAGTATTCCGAAGAGTACCAGATCACCGGCACGCCCACCTTCCTGCTCAATGGCAGCAAGCTCGACGGCAATACCTGGCCGGAGATCAAGACCGCGCTCGAAACCGCCGGTGCGCGCTGACGTGCGCGACGCGACGGCCCGGTAAGCGCGCGCGGTGCGGTTCAGGAAACTCAAGCTCAGCGGCTTCAAGAGCTTCGTCGAGCCTGCCGAACTGCGCATCGAGCCGGGCCTGACCGGGGTCGTCGGGCCCAACGGCTGCGGCAAGTCCAACCTGCTTGAGGCAATCCGCTGGGTGATGGGCGAAAGCTCGCCCAAGTCGATGCGCGGCGGCGGCATGGAAGACGTTATCTTCGCCGGTACCGAAGGCCGTCCGCCGCGTGCTTTCGCCGAAGTCGTGCTGCTTGCCGAAAACGACACGCGCGAGGAGCTTGAAGTCGTGCGCCGGATCGAGCGCGGCGCAGGCAGCGCCTATCGCATCAACGGCAAGGACGTGCGCGCCAAGGACGTCGCGCTGATCTTCGCTGATGCAGCGACCGGCGCCCATTCGCCTGCGCTGGTCAGTCAGGGCCGCATCGCCTCGGTCATCTCCGCCAAGCCTGCCGAACGGCGGATGATGCTGGAAGAAGCCGCCGGCATTGCCGGGCTGCACGTGCGGCGCAAGGACGCAGAGCAAAAGCTCCGCGCGACCGAGGCCAACCTCGCCCGGCTTGACGACATCATGGCCGGGCTCGACCGCCAGATCGGCGTGCTGCGACGGCAGGCGCGGGCTGCCGAGCGCTACAAGGCGATTTCCGAGAACATCCGCCTTGCCGAAGCGAGGCTGGTGTTTGCGCGCTGGCGCGATGCGGCGCGTTCGGCCGAGGCCGCGCGCGAGGAAGCAAAAGCCGCCGAGGGCCGGGTCGCGGCGGCGAGCGCGCAGGCGCAGGCCGCACAACAGGCCCAGGCTGCCGCCGCGCTGGTGCTCAATTCCGCGCGCGACGAGCTGGCCGACCGGCGCGATGACGCGAGCGCCCAAGGCCACCGCATGGCGAGCCTTTCCAGCCAGCTCGAGGCCGCCGAGCAACGGCTTGCCGATCTCGACCGGCAGCGCGGCTTGCTTGAGACCGACCGCGGCGAGGCCGACCGACTGACCCACGATGCCGCCGAGGCGCTCGCCCGGCTCGAACGCGATCTAGCAGAGGGCGAGGCTCGGCTGGCACGCGACGAGGCCGAGCGCCCGGCGCTGGCCGATGTGCTCGACCGCGCCGATCGCGCCGCGCGGCAGGCCGAGCTTGACCTCGCCCAGGCCAATGCCGCGCAGGCCGGGGTCGAGGCGGAATGGCGCATCGCCGAGGCCGAGCATGACGCCGCGCGCGACCGCCTGGCGCGGCTCGAACGCGAGGAAACGCGGCTGGGCGCTGCGCTCGGCGAACTGATGACGCAAGGCGACCCCGAAGCTGCGATCTTGGCCGCCAGCGCGCTGTGCGACAGCACTGCAACCACCTTGCAAGGCGCGCGCGACGCGCTTGCGGCAGCTCAGACACGCAAGTCCGGTCTGGCCGAGGCGCGCGACCAGGCTGGCGAGGCCGTCTCGACCGCCAAGGCCGAGCTGGCCGGGATCGAGCGCGAGCATTCCGCTCTCACCCGCGACCGCGAAGCCCGCGCCAAGCGCGCTGCCGGCGCGCAGGGCCTGCCTGCGGCGATTGACACGGTGCGCGCCGCGCCAGGCTATGAGCGCGCGCTCGCTGCGGTGCTGGGCCGCGACGCCAAGGCGGCGCTTGGAAAAGCCACCGCCGGAGCGCAGGGGCGCTTCTGGTCGGGAGCCGACGCGCCTGCGCCGGTCGCCGACAGCCTTGCCGCCCATGTCCCGAATTGCCCCGCCGAACTCGCTGCAAGGCTGGCGCTGGTCCATGTCGCCGACGAGGACGATGGTCGCGCTTTGCCACCTGGCCACTGGCTGGTCACGATCGCGGGCGGATTGCGGCGCTGGGACGGCTTTGTAGCCCGCGGCGAGGGCGCAGCCGAAGCGGCCCTGCTCGAGGCCGAGAACCGTTTCGCTCAACTCGACGTGCAATTGCCCGCGCTGCGCGCAGCCCTGGCGTCAGCCTTGGCACAGCAGGAAGCATCGCAGTCCGAGCTTTCGGCGCTGCAAATCATGCTGGTTGCGCTCGAGCGCGATCTTGCCGCAGCTGCCGAGGAGGAACGCACTGCGCTGCGCGCGCGCGATCAGGCCGAAGCCGCGCGCGAGCGGCTTGCCGGACGCCGCGCCGAAATCGACGCCGCGCGCGCCGATCTCGCCAGCCAGCGCGAGACCGTGACGGGCGAGATCGAGACCGCCGCAGCCGCGCGCGCCGCCCTGCCCGATCCCGCCGCCGGGCGCATGGCGCTCGATGCAGCACGTGCCCGCCACGAGGCAGCGCGCCAGTCGCTTCAGGCCGCCACTGCAGACCTTGCCGCACAGGATCAGGCCTTGGCTGTCTTGCGCGAGCGTACCGGGGCTCAGCGCTCCGAAATGTCCGGCTGGAAATCGCGCGCCAGCCAAGCCGCCAACCGGCTTGCCGAAACGGCGCGCCGCTTTGAGGAGATCGAGCAAGAACGCGCGGTCATGGCGGCCAAGCCCGCTGGCTTGGTGGCCGAGATCGAACAGGGCGAGCAAGTGCGGGCGCGGCTGGGCCAGGAGCTTGCTGCTGCCGAAGCGGCTCTGGCCAGCGCCAACCAGGCTGCTCAACAGGCCGACCTGTCGCTGGGCACGGCGCAAGAAGCGCTCGCCTCGCTGCGCGAACAGCGCGCGGGCGCAGCAGCGCGCGCCGAAAACGAGGAGGAACGCCGCGCCGAGATGGCGCGCATTTCCGGCGAACGCTTCCAGTGCCCGCCGCCGATGCTGGCGCGCCAGTTCGGTTTCGAGGCCGATGCGGTCGCGGCAGCCAGCGAGGAATCGGCGCAGATGGACCGGCTGGTCGCCGATCGGGAGCGGATCGGCCCGGTCAACCTCGTTGCCGCTGACGAGCTGGCCGAGCTTGAGGCGACCCACGGTGCCAATGTCACCGAACAGGCCGAACTGACCGAGGCGGTGCACCGCCTGCGCGGCTCGATCGGCAATCTCAACCGCGAGGGCCGCGAGCGACTGCGTGCCGCCTTCGAGCAGGTCGACCAGCATTTCCGCCGCCTGTTCAGCCGCTTGTTCGAGGGCGGGCAGGCGCACCTGGCACTGATCGATTCGGACGATCCGCTCGAGGCCGGGCTGGAGATCTATGCCCAGCCACCAGGCAAGCGGCTGCAATCGCTCACCCTGTTGTCGGGCGGCGAGCAGGCGCTGACCGCGATCGCGCTGATCTTTGCGCTGTTCCTCACCAACCCCGCGCCGATCTGCGTGCTCGACGAGGTCGACGCGCCG
>JBIPOX010000040.1:0-7666 GCA_044378785.1 Novosphingobium sp. | reverse complement strand
CAGCCCTGCTCGCCCAGCACCTCGAAATAGGCCGAGTGATAGGCCCGGCCCTTGTCGATCACTTCGACATATTCGACCGTAGTGGTGTCGCCGGTCGCTACCACCTGACGGGTCTTGTAGCGCAGCTCGTTGCCGAGATAGGCGTCGAAGCCGCCGCCCATCGGGTGTTCCTTGACGTCGTCAAGCGTGTGCATCCACACCGCAACCCGGGTCGAGGCAGAGGTATCGGCCTCATGCGTCTTGATCGTGCCCATCCGCTCAAGATAGCTCTGCGGCAGGAACGGGATCGCCATCATGCCCAGCGCGCCCATCGCGCCCAGCAGCAGGAAGCGGTGGCGCACACCGCGCAAGGCCAGCAGGCACATCACCCCGATGCACAGCAGGCCGGTACGGGTCTGGGTGCCGACCGGCACCAGCAGACAGGCAAAGCACAGGCAGACTGCGAAAGCCTTGACCCGCCAGTCAGGCGGGAACACGGTGCCTCGCGTCGCCAGCCAGGCGATCAGCGGCACGATCGTCACCGCTACGGTCGAAAGGGTGCTGCCCTCGTAGATTCCCGAGTTGGTGCGCGAATAGGAGCTGAGCGTGCCATAACCGCCGCCCGAAAGCACGGTCTTCAGCCCCGCGCTGATCATGATCGAACCCGCCGCCAGCACCACGATCAGCAGCGCCGCCTCGACCCGGGCACGGGTGCGCAAGGTCAGCGGCAGGAACATGCCGAACAACAGCGATTTCCAGACCCACGACCACTTGGCCGCAGCCTCGACCGGGAACAGGGCCTGCGTCGTCGTATAGCCGCAGACAATGAAAAACAGCAGCATCAGGAACTGGCGAAAGGTAAAGCGCGAGCCCTGCTTGTTGTCGAACACCAGCCAGCCGCCGAAAGCAGCCGCAAAGAAGAGCAGCGAGATCGGGATCGAGCCGAGAAAGCCCCAGGAGATGTCCTGCGGGCTGAGAATATCCACATAGATGAAGCCCAGCACCCACAGGAACGGGCGCTTCATGCCCAGCACGAGCACCGCGCCGAGGAAGGCAAGGAAAGCAATATCAAGCACGGCGCAGCGGCTTTCTGGCCGGCCTCGCCGGTGTTGCAGGTGCGGTCTCGTCGGGCTCGGGCATGGCCTGGCGCGGCGGCTCTGCGTCGACATCCTCGCGCAGCATCAGCCGCCAGAACGCGAGCATCAGCACGGCATGCGAAACCGCGAGGGAGAAATAGTCGACCATTGCGCCTGCGGGATTAGCAGCGCACGGTTGACGGCGCGTTAAGCCTTATGCGCTTAAGGAAACCGCGCCATGACGCGTATCCTCCACGTCCTCGATCACTCGCTGCCGCTGCACAGCGGCTATACCTTTCGGACCCGTGCCATCCTCAAGGCGCAGGAATCGCTCGGCTGGCAGGTGCGCGGCGTCACTGGCTTCCGCCACGAACGCGACGGGCCTGTGGTCGAAGAAGCCGAGGGTCTGACCTTCCACCGCACCCCCGGCAAGCCGAGCGGATTGCCGCTCCTGCGCGAATGGCGCGAGATCACCGGCCATGCCCGCGCGATAGAGGCAGTGTGCCGCGAGTGGCGGCCCGACATTCTCCACGCCCACTCGCCGGCACTGTGCGGGCAGGCAGCACTGCGCGCAGGCAAGCGGCTCGGAATTCCGGTAGTCTACGAGATTCGTGCCTTCTGGGAAGACGCTGCGGTCGGCAACGGCACCGGGCGCGAGGGCTCGGCCAAGTATCGCCTCACCCGTCAGCTTGAAAACAATGTCGTCGCCCATGCCCAGGGCGTAGTGACGATCTGCCAGGGGCTAGCCGACGATCTGGCCGCGCGCGGGTTTGATCGCGAGGCGATCACGATCATGCCCAACGGCGTCGATCTTGACCTGTTCGGCGCGCCGCCACCGCCCGATATGGCGCTCGCCCGCGAGCTGGGCCTTGCCGATGGCGACAGTTTGCGTCCGGTGATCGGCTTTATCGGCAGCTTTTATGATTACGAGGGCCTCGACGATCTGATCGCGGCCATGCCGATGCTCTTGCGCGAAAGGCCCGACGCGCGCCTGCTGCTGGTCGGCGGCGGTCCGCGCGAAGTCAGGTTGCGCGAACAGGCTGCCGCATCGCCAGCCAGCGACGCAATCCGCTTTGTCGGGCGCGTCCCGCACCACGAAGTCGAGCGCTATTACGCGCTGGCGCAGATCATGGCCTATCCGCGCAAGAAGAGCCGCCTGACCGATCTGGTTACGCCCCTGAAACCGCTCGAGGCGATGGCGCAGGGCAAGATTGTTGCCGCCTCCGATGTCGGCGGTCACCGCGAACTGATGCGCCATGACGAGACCGGGGTGCTGTTTGCGCCCGACGATCCAGCGGCTTGCGCTGCCTCGCTCGCGGCGCTGATCGCGCGGCGCGAGCAATGGCCGGCGATCTTGCAAGCCGGACGCCAACATGTTGAAAAGTCGCATGATTGGGCGACTAACGTACAGCGTTATCAAGTCGTTTACCAAAAGTTGCTAGGTCCACAGGCTGGTAAGGGTCGCCCGGCGATTGCCACGGCATAGCTGCAAGGCGCGACCAAACAGCGACAGGGGCCGAATTTTGGCTAAGGAAAAACGCAGCAAGACAAGCAGCAAGGTGCCGATCACGCGCCATCCGCTGTTTCCCGCGACAGTGGCGCTGTGGTTTGGCGCGCTGTTCGGCATTGGCAGCCTCGCCATTCGCCCTACGCTGATCGAAAACCTCATCACTGCGCTTGGCATCGACGCGATCATTCCGGTTGCGGCCCCGCCGATCGGCGCAACTGGCCACACGCTGCTTGCCCTTGTCCTGGCTGGCCTTGGCGGCTTGCTTGGCGCTTCGCTCGCGCGCCGTGTCGCCTAGCCCAAACCCGTCGTGGTGGAGCGCAAGCGCGGCGCGGCCAAGATCCGCTCGACTGGCGCAAAGGCCAGCAATCGCGATCCGGAACTTGGCACCCGGCGTGGTCGTCTTGCCCTCGACGAAGGCCCGGCTCTGAGGCGTGATCCGGTCGAGCATGTGCCGCTGCCCGGCACGACCGGCATTCTCGATGTCTCGCAATTCGACCTTGAGGGCTTCGAGGAGCCCTCGCGTGACTTGCACGAAAGGTATGCTCCGGAGGAGACAGCTGCACCCCGGCTCGAAGAGCCTGCGCCCCAGTGGCAGCCTGAACCTGTCACCCAGGCCCCGGTCCAGGTCTTTCAACCCGAGCCTGCGGTCGAAGCCGCCGCGCCTGTCGACGAGGCGCCTGAGCAGACCTGGCAACCCGAACCCGACTTCGCTGCGCCTCAAGCTGCGCCTGCCTTGCAGCAATGGCAGCCCGAACCTGCAATCGAGGCGATTCCCCACGGCGCGCAAGTATTCCAGCCAAGCGCGGCGGAACCGGAGCCAGAGCCAGTCGTGGCCGAACCGATCGAGCCTCGCGTCGAGGAGCAGCCTGCTTTCGACGCCCCGCTGCCCCCGCCCGACTTTGCCGAGCCGCCTACCGCGCACGATTTCTCGCGTCCCGCCTCTACTCGGGCGTGGCCGGAGGCCGAATTCGTGCCTTGTGACCCGATCGAACTTGAAAGCGATGCGCAGGACGAGCCGATGCAACGCCTGACTGACGAGGCAGACAAGGTCTTCGAGCCGGTTCCGCCGCGCGTGCGGCCCGGATCGATTTTCGCGCAGAAGCCCGCGCCGGGCCTGTTCACGCAGCCGCTCAATGCCCAGACCCCGACTATCGGGTGGGAATTCAACGCACGGCAAGCTCCTGCGGCCGACGCTGATGCTGCGCCCGAGGCCGAGGCCCAACCTGCGCAAGCCGTCGCCATCGAACCGGAACCAGCGCTCGATCCGGCCAGCGCAAGGATCGTTGCTACTCCGCTTGAGGAGCTTTCGCAGCTCGAGCTGCTCGAGCGCCTCGCCCTGTCGATGCGCCACATGCGGGCACGTCCTGAACCGGCAATGGCCGAACAGCCGCAAGCGCAGGCCGAGCCTGCCCCCGCTCCGGCATTTGGCGCGCAGCCCGAACCTGAACTCGAGCGAGCCGAGGCCCCTGCCGAAAGCCGGCCCGCCTGGGATGCTCCAGCCGCGCCGCCGGTGCCGGTAATCCCCGCTGGACTGCGTCCTATCGGCTTCGACGAACACGACGACGATGCCGACGTGCTGCCTGCCTTCGTTCCGCCGCGTCATTTCGCGCAGCCGGAACCGGCCGTCGCTGCCACTGGAGTTAGCATACGCGTCGAGGACGATCTCGATGACGGCTACAGCTCGCTGCTCAGCCTGTCGCGTCCCGGAGCCAGTACCCAGCGCTTTGTGCGGATCGAGGAGCCCGAAGCGGCCTCGCCGGAAATCGAGCCGGTCGTGGTCTTCCCCGGCAAGGAACCCAATGCCAGTGCAAATCCCGCAGATGGCCCTTTCGCACGCTCTGCTCCGGCAAGCGCGTTGCAGAACGCGAGCGAGCAAGGTGCAGCGCCGGAGCAGTCCGCTAGCAATCCTGTTTCGCGCATCGATGCCGAGGAAACAGCGCGGGCGCTGCGCGCTGCGCTCGCCAATATCCAGCGGATGAGCGGCGCGGCCTGAGGCGTCGACCCGGAGGTCTCCGGTCGGCGTCCAAAAGGGCACGAAACGCCTTCTATGTTGAAATAATCGATCCCTGTCGCCATGGGGAAACTTCGGTTTTCCCTCGCTGCTTTGCGGCGCGGTGATTCGCGCCGCAGGGCGTGGCCACAACAGGCGAATGCCGACTGCCAATCGCCGGCAAGTGACAGGATGGTTTATCGATGGGATTTCCAGAGCCCCAGGGCCTCTACGACGCACGCAACGAGCATGATTCCTGCGGTGTGGGCTTTGTTGCCCACATCAAGGGCGAGAAAAGCCATGCGATTGTCACGCAAGCACTGGAAATCCTCAAAAACCTCGATCACCGCGGTGCAGTCGGCGCCGACCCGCTGATGGGCGACGGCGCGGGCATCCTCATCCAGCTGCCCGACCTCTTGCTGCGCAAGTGGGCGCAAGGCGAAGGGCTCGAACTGCCCGCACCCGGCGACTACGCCGTGGCGATGTGTTTCCTGCCGCAGGACGAGGCCAGCCGCGCAATCATCATCGAAACGCTCGAGCAGTTCACTGCCAAGGAAGGCCAGCGGGTGATCGGCTGGCGCGACGTGCCGACCACGCTCGATGGCCTCGGCAAGGCAGTGGTCGCTTCGAAGCCGGTGATCCGGCAGTGCCTCGTCGCGCGCGGTGACAACTGCCCCGACCAGGACGCGTTCGAGCGCAAATTGCTGGCGATCCGCAAGCAGACCCAGAACCCGCTCGCCGAACTGGCCGAAAAGCACCAGCTTCCTGGCCTGACCCAGATGTACATGCCGAGCTTTTCCAGCCGGACGGTCGTCTACAAGGGGCTGCTGCTGGCGACCCAGGTCGGCAGTTTCTACGACGACCTGCGCGATCCCGACTGCGTCTCGGCGCTCGGTCTTGCCCACCAGCGCTTCTCGACCAACACCTTCCCGAGCTGGAAACTCGCGCACCCCTATCGCTTCATGGCGCACAACGGCGAGATCAACACCGTTCGCGGCAACGTCAACTGGATGAATGCGCGCCGCCGGACGATGGAATCGGACCTCCTGGGTGCCGATCTCGACAAGATGTGGCCGCTGATCCCGCATGGCCAGTCGGACACGGCCTGTCTCGACAATGCCTTCGAGCTGCTGCTCGCGGGCGGCTATAGCCTCGCCCACGCGATGATGATGCTGATCCCCGAGGCCTGGGCCGGCAACCCACTGATGGACGCCAAGCGCCGCGCCTTCTACGAATATCACGCCGCGCTGATGGAGCCGTGGGATGGCCCGGCAGCGGTCGCCTTCACCGATGGCCGCCAGATCGGCGCCACGCTTGACCGCAATGGCTTGCGGCCCGCACGCTTCTGCGTCACCGACGACGACCTGTGCATCATGGCCTCGGAAAGCGGCGTCCTGCCGATCAAGGAGGCCAACATCGTGCGCAAGTGGCGGCTCCAGCCAGGCCGCATGCTGCTGATCGACTTCGAGCAGGGCCGGATCATCGAGGACGAGGAGCTCAAGGCAAGCCTTGCCGAGGCGGAACCCTATCAGCAATGGCTCGACAAGGCGCAGTACAAGCTCAAGGACCTCGAAGCGGTCGAGCCCGAGCAGGCACAGCTACCGGTCGCCACGACCAGCCTGCTCGATCGCCAGCAGGCCTTTGGCTACACCCAGGAAGACCTCGCCCGGTTCCCGAGCCGATGGCGCTCGATGCCGACGATCCGGTCGGCTCGATGGGCACCGACACGCCGATCCCGGTTCTGTCGCGGCGGCCGCGGCTACTCTACGACTATTTCAAGCAGAACTTCGCGCAGGTCACCAACCCGCCGATCGACCCAATCCGCGAGGAACTGGTGATGAGCCTCGTCTCGATGATCGGCCCGCGCCCCAACCTTCTCGGCCATGACGCCGGCAGCCACAAGCGGCTCGAGGTTGAGCAGCCGATCCTCACCGATCAGGACCTCGCCAAGATCCGCTCGGTCGAGGATGCGCTCGACGGCGCGTTCCGGACCGAGACCATCGACATCACCTGGCCAGCCGAAAGTGGCGCGATCGGGCTGCAATATGCGCTCAAGGATATTTGCCTGGCCGCCACCGAGGCAGTGCTGGCCGACAAGAACATCCTGATCCTGTCCGACCGCGCGCAGGGGGCTGACCGTATCCCGATCCCGGCCCTGCTGGCGACCGCAGCGGTGCACCATCATCTGGTGCGCCAGGGCCTGCGGATGCAGACCGGCCTGGTCGTCGAGACCGGCGAGGCACGCGAGGTCCATCACTTCTGCGTGCTCGCAGGTTACGGCGCTGAAGCGATCAATCCTTATGTCGCGCTCGAAACGCTTGAGGATATCCGCCAGCGCAAACAGTTGCCTGTCACCGAAAAGGAAGCGCGCAAGAACTACATCTACGCAATCGGCAAGGGCATCCGCAAGGTCATGTCCAAGATGGGCATCTCGACCTACCAGTCTTATTGCGGCGCGCAGATCTTCGACGCGGTCGGCTTGGCCAGCGAGCTGATCAACAAGTATTTCACTGGCACCGCGACGACCATCGAGGGCGCGGACCTCGCTGCGATCGCCGAGGAAACGGTGCGCCGCCACGCAGTGGCTTATGGCGACAACCCGATCTACCGCTCGATGCTCGATCCGGGCGGCATGTACCAGCTGCGGCTGCGCGGCGAGGAGCACGCCTGGACCTCGGAAAACATCGGCACGCTGCAGCACGCGGTGCGCGCCAATGTGCCCGAAAAGTACAAGGAATTCGCTGCCTCGATCAACGAGCAGTCGGAGCGCATGCTCACGATCCGCGGCCTGATGCAGTTCAAGCCCGGCAAGCCGATCGACATTTCCGAGGTCCAGCCGGCCAGCGAGATCGTCAAGCGCTTTGCCACCGGCGCGATGAGCTATGGCTCGATCAGCTGGGAAGCGCACACGACCCTGGCGCGGGCGATGAACCGGATCGGCGGCAAGTCGAACACCGGCGAAGGCGGCGAGGACCCGAAGCGCTTCGTGCCAATGGAAAACGGCGAATCGATGCGTTCGGCGATCAAGCAGGTCGCCAGCGGACGCTTCGGCGTGACAACGGAATATCTGGTCAATTCCGACGATATCCAGATCAAGATGGCGCAGGGTGC
>JBIPOX010000169.1:0-4422 GCA_044378785.1 Novosphingobium sp. | reverse complement strand
CAGAGTTCTCCGGCGGACTTATCCCGTCGCCGCACTGTGTCCACCATTCGATTCATAGACACTAATGTCTTTTAACCACTTGGAGACCTAGACACTTATGTCTATATAAGCTGAGTGAATAGTGATCAATTCCGCGGCTATCTCGCCAGGCAAGGCTGCACCTTCGAAGAGGGCAAGCGGCACACCATCGTCCGGCTGAACGGGCGGATGTAGGCCCTGCCCCGACATGGTGGAGCAAAGCAACTTGGCACCGGCCTGATGCGCGCGATCAAGAAAGATTTGGGGATAGAGTGATCCCCGCAACCGCAAGGAAAACCAACGATGTGGAGCTTCCCGGTCAATCTCGAACCCGATGACAACGGCACCGTTATGGTCACCATTGCCGGGCTTCCCGGCGCGACGTTCGGCGAAACCGAAGCAGAAGCGATAGCCAACGCAGCAGATCTTCTGGAAACCGTACTGATGGCGATGATTGCCGACCGCACCGACATTCCCGTGGCCGAACCTGCGCGCGGCAGGCCGGTGGTGGCGCCTTCACTGCTGGCCACGCTGAAGCTGGAAGTCTGGCAGGCGATGCGAGCCAAAGGCTGGCGCAAGGCCGATCTTGCCCGCGCGCTGGCGGTCAACCCACGGCAGGTGGACCGACTGCTCGATCTTCGACACGCCAGCTCGGTCGCCCAGCTGGAAGCGGCTCTTGCCGCATGCGGACGGCAGGTGATGATCGAGGCGCGCGCGGCCTGACGAACGGCCGAGGTCAATTCCGGTCGCCGATTGCGGCCATGATCGTACCATTGGGATTACTGCGATTACAGCCTCAGTGCCTCCAACTGGGGCCTCCGGTTTCGCGTCACCTCCGCGAACACCCTCGCAGCCCTACTCGCTCAGTTCAGCTGGACCTGCTCGACCTGGTAGCCTTCCTGCTCGAGCGCGCGGATCAGCCCGTGCAATTGTTCGGCGTCGCGCGCCTCGCACTCGATGTCGGTGATAAGCCCCTTGGCGGGCAGGCTGGTGAAGATGCGCTGGTGCCACACCTCAATGATGTTGATGTTGTGTTCGTGGAACACCTTGGCGACCTTGAACAGCGAGCCGGGCCGGTCCTGCATCTGGATCCGCAGTCGCGCCAGCCGGCCGGAGCGGGCCAGATCGCGCAGCAGCACATTGGCGAGCAGGCGCGTGTCGATGTTGCCGCCGCACAGGACAATGCCGACCTTTTTGCCAGCGAACCGCTCGCGATAGGCCAGCACTGCGGCAAGCCCCGCCGCGCCAGCGCCCTCGACTACGGTCTTTTCGATCTGGAGCAGCAGGGCCAGCGCGTTCTCGAGCTGAGGCTCGCTCACCAGCACAATATCGTCGAGCAGGCCCGAGAGGATTTGCGAGGTCATCTTGCCCGGCTCGAACACGGCGATGCCCTCGGCCAGGGTGTCGCCGCCGATCGCGCGGTAGCTGTGCTTGATCAGGTTGAACATCGAGGGGTAGAGCTCGGCCTGGACGCCGATCAGCTCGATCCCCGGCTTCATCGCACGGGCCATCGTGCCCATGCCCGAGGCCAGCCCGCCGCCGCCGATCGGCAGCGCCAGCACATCGAGATCGGGCTGATCCTCAAGCAGTTCGAGCGCCACCGTGCCTTGCCCGGCTGCGACATGCGGATCGTCGAAGGGGTGGATGAAGGTGAGGTTCAGCTCCTTTTGCAGGCGGCGCGCGTGGGCGCTGGCCTCGTCATAGGTCTCGCCCTCGAGCACGACCTGGCCGCCGACGCTCTCGGTCTGCATCACCTTCACCATCGGCGTGGTGCGCGGCATGACGATCGTGACGGGAATGCCCAGCCGCCGCCCGTGGTACGAGAGCCCTTGCGAATGGTTGCCGGCCGAGGCAGCGATGACCCCGCGCTTGCGCTCTTCATCGCTGAGCTGGAGCATTGCGTTCAGGGCGCCGCGCTCCTTGTAGGCGGCAGTGAACTGCAGGTTCTCGAACTTGAGATAGATCTGTGCGCCAGTCATCTCGCTCAGTGTCCGGCTCAGCAGGGTCGGGGTGCGCACCACCGCGCCTTCGATCCGGGCGGCGGCAGCGCGCACGTCGTCGGCGGTGAAAGGCGGGGCCTGCGTGGCGGCGGTCTTGGCAACGGCTTCGGTCATGGTCGCGCGGCCTATAGGAAAGCACGGCAAATTGGAAGCAATCCCGTTGCAGCCCGGTTGCACGCGGCCTAGGGTAGCGGCATGAGCGATGCTAGACGGGTTTCCTTTATCGGCCTGGGCGTAATGGGCGGAGCGATTGCGCGCCATATCGCCTGCGCCGGGCACGAGCTCACCATCTACAACCGCAGCCCTGAACGCTGCGAGGCATGGCAGGCGGCCAACCCCGAGCTTGTCGTCAAGGTCGCAGCCGAACCAGCCGAGGCAGCAGCAGGAGCAGACGTCGTCATCACCTGCGTTGGCAACGACGACGATCTTGCGCAGGTCGTGCTCGGCCCGCACGGCGTGTTCAAGACCCTGCGCCCGGGCGGCGTGTTCATCGATCACACCACGGTCTCGGCGATGATCGCGCGGCAGATCTCGGTGGAGGCACGCGACCTGCAGGTCCACTGCGTCGATGCGCCGATGACCGGATCGCAGATCGGCGCGGAGAGCGGCACCCTGACCCTGATGTGTGGCGGGCGCAACGACGCGATCGAGGCGGCGCGCCCGGTGATGGAGGCCTATTCGCGCAAGATCGTCCACATCGGCAAGGCCGGCGCGGGGCAGACCGCCAAGATGGCCAACCAGATCTGCATCGCCGGGATCGTTGCTGGCCTTGCCGAGGCAGTGCGCTTTGCCCAGGCCTCGCATCTCGACATGGATCAGGTCTACGAAGCGATCTCGGGCGGGGCTGCGCAAAGCTGGCAGATGGACAACCGCTGGCAGACCATGACGACCGACCAGTTCGACTTCGGCTTTGCGATCGACTGGATGCGCAAGGACCTTGGCCTGGCCATGGACGAGGGGCGCGGCCTCGGTGTCTCCCTTCCGATCACTGCGCTGGTCAACCAGTTCTTTGCTGAGGTCCAGGCCATCGGCGGGGGGCGGCAGGACACCAGCGCGCTGATCCGCAGGCGGTTCAGGCAACCGGCGATGACGGCTCGGCAGGCTCCTCGCTCTCGTCTGCTTCCGTCGCTGCCTCTTGCGCGCGGCGCTTTTCGGTTACCCGCATGATCAGCATCGAGCCTTCGAACAGCAGCATCAGCGGCACCGCGAGCAACAGTTGCGAGACCACATCGGGCGGAGTCGCGATCGCTGCGACGACGAATATCGCTACGATCACATAGCGGCGCGCTGTAGCCAGCTGCGCGCGGCTGACGATCCCGGCGCGGTTGAGCAACAGCAGCAGCACCGGCAGCAGGAAGCTGATCCCGAAGGCGAGAATGAACTGCATGACCAGCGCGAGGTAGTCGCCAGTGCCGGGCAGCGCTTCCATCTTGAGACCGCCGCGATCGCCGGCAAAGCCGAGGAACCAGTGAAAGGCGGTAGGCATCACCACATAATACGCGAGCGCTGCGCCTGCGGTGAACAGCACCGGCGTCGCTAGCAGGAAGGGCAGGAACGCGCCTTTCTCGCGGGCATAGAGCCCAGGCGCGACGAAAGCCCAGAGCTGATTGGCGATGACCGGGAACGAGACGAAGAAGGCGGCAAACAGAGCCACCTTGATCTCGACGAAAAACGCCTCGTAGAGCTTGGTATAGATGAGCTTGCCCTCGCCCGGCGGAAAGGCAGCGGTCAGCGGGCGGACCAGAAAGCCGAAGATGTCGTCGGCGAAATAGAAACAGACGGCAAAGGCGACAGCAAGCGCGAGGAAACCGCGCACCAGCCGGGTGCGCAGCTCGATCAGGTGCTCGAGCAACGGAGCCTGGGTCTCGTCGATATCCTTGAGCCGCAAAGCCATTATCGCCCCCTCAAGGCGGCGGCGGGGGCGAGTGCGGCTCGCCCTTGGCCGCAGTAGCGGTCGCCTCGCCCGCTTCTGCGCTGACCCCGGTTGGGGCTTGCATGTCGGCAGGATCGGTCAGGCTCTCGGGATTGGGATGCGCCTTGAGGATAGCGGCATTGCGCTCCTGCCACTCGCGCTCGCGCTCCTCCATTTCGGCCTCGCGCACCATCGCGTCAATCCCGGAGCGGAAATGGCCCGAGACGCGGCGCACCTTGGCAATCCAGCGCCCCGCTGTGCGCATTGCCAGGGGCAGGTCCTTGGGACCGATCACCACCACTGCCACGATCACGATGAGCAGCAGTTCGGATGCGCCGATGTCAAACATGTGCCGGTTTCCGCGCCCGGCGGATCAATGGCCGCCGCTGGTGGTTCCGCTCTCGGTCTTGGTCGGGGCGGGTGCCGCTTCGGGAGCAGCCGGGGTCTGCTGGCCGATCTGCGGCGGCGGCGCTGCAGCTGGCGTTTCCTCGT
>JBIPOX010000254.1:0-3241 GCA_044378785.1 Novosphingobium sp. | reverse complement strand
CTTGAAGCTTTTGATGCCCTTGCCGAAATCGCCCATGATCTCAGAGACGCGGCCACGCCCGAACAGGATCAGCACGACCAGAAGCACGATCAGCCAGTGCCACAGTGAAAAACCGCCCATTGCAAACTCCGAAGCTTCGCGAGGCCGGTGGCGCTCGTCAGGCTGCCTATTTAGGCGTTTTCTTCGCCACTTGCCAGCCCGGCGTCATCGCCTTGGGCGCTTTCCTCGCCGTCCCGATCGAGCGCCGCTTCAAGCGCCGCCCCGATCATCTCGTCATCGACCGGATCGAGCAGCCCTGCAGCGCGCAATTCGTCGATCCCGGGCAGTTCCTTGCGCGAGGCGAGGCCAAAATGGACGAGGAAATCCGGCGTCGTTGCATAGATGACCGGGCGGCCTGGCACCTCGCGACGCCCCGTGACCCGCACCCAGCCTGCCTCCATCAGCACGTCGAGCGTGCCCTTGGCAGTCTGCACCCCGCGAATCGCCTCGATCTCCGCCCGGCTGACCGGTTCGTGATAGGCAACAATCGCCAGCACCTCGGTCGCCGCGCGCGACAGGCGGCGCACTTCCTCGCGTTCGCGCCGCAACAGATGGGCAAGATCGGGCGCGGTTTCGAAATGCCATGTCCGCCCGCGCTGCACGAGGTGAATGCCGCGCCCCCGATACTGCGCCTCCAGCGCATCGAGTGCGGCGCGCACGTCCGCACCCTGCAAATGGGCCGAGACCTGTTCGGCAGTCATCGGCTTGTCGGAGGCAAACAAGGTTGCCTCGACCGCGCGTTCGAGATCGTCGGGCGGGTTCACGCCTTCACCCCGCGCAGGCGCAACGGCCCGAATGCCTCGTCCTGCGCCAGCTCCGCCTTGCCGGTGCGTGCCAGTTCGAGCACGGCGACAAAGCTCGAAGCCAGCGCCGATCGGCGCAGGCGTGGGTCCGACCAGTCCGCCCCGTCGCGCGGCTTTGGCAGGAAATCGCGTAGCTCGACCCAGTCGAGAGTAACGCCGAGCATCGCCGAAACCCGGGCAAGCGCGCTTTCCAGCGTCATCACCATGCGCTCGCGCACCAGGTGGACGACCGGCTCGGTGCGCTGGCGCACTTGTCCATAGGCCTGGACGAGGTCGAACCATTCGCATTGCCAGGCATTGCGGCGATCGATCCGCAGGCCCTCGGGCGCGCCGCGCGCAAACACGTCGCGGCCCAGCCGGTCGCGACCCATCAGCCGCCCGGCCGCCTCGCGCATCGCCCCTAGCCGCTGCAAGCGAAATTGCAGCCGCAGCGCCAGCTCCTCGGGGCTGGGGTCTTCCTGCTCGTCGCGCGGCAAGAGCAGCGCCGACTTGAGGTAGGCCAGCCAGGCCGCCATCACCAGATAGTCCGCCGCCAGTTCCAGCCGCAGCGCCTCGGCCCGCTCGACATAACCGAGATACTGGTCGACCAGTTGCAGGATCGAGATCTGCCGCAGGTCCACTTTCTGGCGGCGCGCCAGATCGAGCAGCAGGTCGAGCGGACCTTCCCAGCCGTCGACCTCGAGATAGAGCGCGGTATCCTCGCCGGCCGCGCCAAGCGGCGAATCCCAGTCCTCGAAGATCGAGACTGTCTCGGGGGCGGGTGTGGCGTCCATCGTCACGCCCGCGCTCCCGCCAGGTCGAGCAGGGCATCGCGCTTCGCTAGCAAGCCGGGCCAGTCTCTGCCGTCGAGCTGGCAACTCTCGGTCGCGGTAAGCGCGTGGTCGAGCCGTGCGGCGGTCTTGGTAGGCATCGTCGGCAACGTGTTGGCGATCCCCGTCATGTCGTCCATCTTCGCCCAGCAATTGAGCGCAATGTCGCAGCCCGCCGCCAGCGCGCGCTCCGCCCGTTCCGGCACCGAGCCCGACAGCGCTTCCATGTCGAGATCGTCGGTCAGCAGTAGTCCGTTGAAACCGATCCGCTTACGGATGATTTCCCCAATCACGAACGGCGACAGGGTCGCCGGATTCTCCGCATCCCAAGCGGTGAACAGCAAGTGGCCGGTCATCCCGATCGGCGCGGTGCAGAGCTCGCGGAACGGCGCAATGTCGATTTCGAGTTCCTCCTCGGTCGCGGTGACCGTGGGCAGCGCTTTGTGAGTGTCGCAGAGCGCTCGGCCATGGCCGGGCATGTGCTTGATCGTTCCGGCCACCCCGGCGCGTGCGAGGCCGTGGAGCGCTGCCTGCCCGATCGCGGCGACCCGCAACGGTTCGTAGCCATAGGCACGGTCGCCGATCACGTCATGCGCACCCGGCTGACGGACATCGAGCACCGGTGCGTGGGTGCAGGTGATGCCGACTTCGGCGAGATCCCTGCCGAGCAATTCGGCATTGGCTACTGCCGCCGTGATCGCGCTCGTCGGGGCGATCTCGTATAGCCGGTCGAACGCCTCGCCCGGAGGATAGGCTGGCCATATCGGCGGCTTCATCCGGGCGACCCGGCCGCCTTCCTGGTCGATGGTGACGAGCAGGCGGTCGCGGCCGTGGATTTCGCGCAAGGCCCCGGTCAGGGCGCGCAGCTGTTCGCGATTGGCGATATTGCGACCGAACAGGATGTAGCCAGCCGGATCGGCCTCGCGAAAGAAGGCGCGCTCATCGGATGTGAGTTCGGTTCCGGCCAGGCCGAAAATCGCGGGTACCATCGCTGCGGAGTCGCAGAAAGGCTGGCCTTGGGCAAGTCATCAGCGGGCAAACGGTGTGGACAGGCTTGCCGCCTGTACCGTGCTGGCACGCCCGCGTGCGGTTCAGTCCTTGACTGTGCAATCCTGCCCAGCCGACTTCAGCTTGCCGCACAGCGACTTTGCAGCAGCGGCATCGCCGGGAAGCGCCTGCAAGCGATAGACCGTGCCGATATCGGCCCTGCCCTCGACGACGCGATAGCGCTGGCCCGACAGGGCGGAATGCGACGACGACAGGCGATCCCATGCCGCTTCGGCCTGGGCGCGGCTGGAAAAAGCGCCGACCTGCACGACAGGGCCGGCCGCGACACTGCCGGTAGTGGCTTGCGCTGCGGGAGCTGTTGCTCCGGCTGCGGGCCTGGGCGAAGCGCTGGCAGCCTTGCCAGCAGCGCCGGTCGAGCCGGCACCTGTGGCTGTAGCTGTGGCAGCAGGGCCGGTTGCGGTCTCGAAGCCGGGCTTGGGAACCTCGCTGTCCTCGCCAAGCCGGGCCGGGCGGGTCTCGCCCTCGGACACGGCATAGCTGGTATCGCCAGTGCCCTCGAATGTCTTGCCGCCGGGATCGGCA
>JBIPOX010000039.1:0-7714 GCA_044378785.1 Novosphingobium sp. | reverse complement strand
GATGCCGCCGTGGCAATGGAGCTGGGCTGCGACGGGGTGCTGATGAACACCGCTATTGCCGAGGCCAAAGACCCCTTGCTGATGGCGCGGGCGATGAAGCGCGCTGTCGAGGCAGGGCGCGACGCCTATCTCGCCGGGCGCATGGCGACGCGCAAATACGCCGATCCCTCAAGTCCGCTTGCGGGCCTGATCTGATTTCGGCCACGTTCCGGCCTGACCTTAGACAGGAATACTTATCATGGTTAACCGGTTCTCAACCATCTTCTGGTGATCTCGCCCAGTCGGACCCGTTCCGGCCGGGCAACAGGGAAACCAGGCATGGGCAATCTTCGCACCGCCTCGCTGATGATCAACGAACTGCGCGAATTCGCCAGCTTCAGTCCGTGCGAGCAGCGCTATATCAAGCGCAGCATCGACATCGGCCTGGGCCGGCAGGGCGCCTTAAGCTGTGGGCGCGCGATGCCGCCGAGATGGCCTCGATCCGTTCGCAATATGTCGCCTATCAGGACCTCAAGGGTCTGCGCGGCGCGGACCCCGATGAAAGCAGCCTCGACGGGCTGGATCAGTTCATGGGCAAGCTGCTGCGCATGGCCGCATTCGACCTCGCGCAGGACAAGCTCGACAGCTTCTCCTCGTTCCGTTTTCTTTACGAGCGCATCCTTGGCGCGAAAGTACGGCCCTGGCTGCCTTCGGCATTCTGCGCCGCTTCGGCGCTGCCGCAGATCAGGCCCGAGCGCCGCAAGCGCTTGCTCCATTCGATCAGCGAAGCCGCCGCTACCGCGCCGGGCTGGTCCGATTCGGAACCGTCGTTCTTTCCGGAGTGGGTGGACAAGGAGCCGGCTTGAAGCGGGTTAGCCGGGAAACCCCAATTCAAACTTTCGGTCCGCACCTAATCTCAGGCTGCCGCGCAAAATGATATCCATTCCCAGCAGGACATCGTAGTACCTGCTATCACCGCCATCGATCCCCAAGATTTCGTCGCCAATCCCGAACACTGCAGAGGGCGATCCATCGTCAGTTTCGGGCCAGATACCGACGTAAAACATAAACGTTTTATGGAATTCTGTGCGCTTCACATTGCCGACCGGCTCTTGGCCGCGGGTACTGAGTCCAACTTGATCGATGACCTTCTGGCTGATTGCTGTGCGCGAAGCACCGGTATCGACAAGCGCTCTGAATTCATGGAAATGCAGATTGATTGGGGCGTTCGGGTCATCGTTGAACGCCCGTATGCCTACCGGGATCAAGATTCGCCTATCTTGGATTTGCCCCCGGACGTAACGCATTGCTCATGAAGCCTAAATCGATAGGTTCGTCGGTAACGAGCTGAATCGAATAAGGCAAATTGCCAAATTTGGCAAAGCCGGTGCGCGCCGCTTGGCCCGGTGTATCGAACACACCTTCTAGCTCTTGCCGGTGAAGCAGGGCAAACTTTCCGCGATTCTCTGGCAGCAGAGTTTCGAGCAGATCGACAAATGCCGCATAGTTGCGCTGGATCTCGACGTCCAATGCCTGTTGCATGGTTCATCTCCTGCAAACAACCTAAGTTGTGAATCGTAGCTGTGTCATCCCTCGATGTCATCGCCTGCGTTGAGACGAATCGTGCGTGCGGCGAGTTGAATCGCTCTACCCCCGATACAACCCATCGAGCCGCTCGCCGTAGCGTTCCATCAACTTGTGCCGCCGCACCTTGAGGCTAGGGGTCATTTCCTCATTCTCGATAGTGAAGGGCTCGTCGGCAAGCGCGAACTGGCGCACTTTCTCGATCACCGATAGTTGCGCATTGACCCGGTCCACCGCCTCGCGCAGCGCGGCGCGGAATTCTGCGTTCCCGGCCAGATCCGCGCGATCGCCGGTCACGCCCTGCGCCTTGGCCCAGTCGCGCGCCCATTCGTCGTCGGGGACCAGCAGGCCGACGATGTAGGGCCGCTTGTCGCCGACCACCATGGCTTGTGCGATCTCGGGCTGGAGCGTGAGCATGGACTGGACTTTTTGCGGGGAGACATTGTCGCCCTTGTCGTTGATGATCATGTCCTTCTTGCGGTCGGTGATGACGATCCGGCCCTTGGCGTCGAGATGGCCGATATCGCCAGTATGCAGCCATCCGTCCTGGAGCGCCCGCGCTGTCTCGGCATCGTTGGCCCAGTAGCCATGCATGACCAGTTCGCCGCGCACCAGGATCTCGCCATCCTCGGCAATGCGCACTTCGACGCCTTTGAGCGGCGCGCCGACCGTATCCATCCTGATGCCGTCGCGCGGCCGGTTGCAGCTGATCACCGGGGCCGCTTCGGTCTGGCCGTAGCCCTGCAACAGGGTCAACCCGAGCGCATCGAAGAACGTGCCCACTTCGGGATTGAGCGGCGCGCCGCCCGAAACCAGCGCCTTCATCCGCCCGCCGAACTTGGCGCGGATCTTGGGCCGCAAGGCCTTGTCGACCAGGAAGTCGAGCGGAACGTCAGTGATCCGCCGGTTCCCGGACAGCTTGCGCGAACCAATCGACAGGGCAAGATCGAGCAGCTTGCTCGGCAGCTTGCCCTGTTTCTCCACCTGCTTGATGATCCGCGTGCGCAGCATCTCGAACAGGCGCGGCACCACAACCATGATCGTCGGGCGCACTTCCTCAATATTGGCGGCAAGCTTTTCGAGGCTTTCGGCGTAGTAGATCTGCGCGCCCAGACCGATCGGCAGAAATTGCCCGCCGGTGTGCTCATAGGCGTGGCTCAAGGGCAGGAAGGAGAGAAACACTTCCTTTTCCCAGCCAAAATCCTCGGCGATCACCGCCGCTGCGCCGCCGACATTGCACAGGATCGCGCCATGATGCAGCCGCACCCCGCGCGGTGCGCCGCCAGTGCCGCTGGTGTATATGAGGCAGGCCAGGTCGTTGCGCCCGATAGTCGCCATGCGCGCATCCACCGCCGCGCGCGCTGCAACCGCGTCGCCTTCGAGCAGGGCGCTCCACGCATGCCACGAGAAACTGCCTTCCTGCGCGTGGCGGATCGGCTCCATGGTGAACAACAGCTCGGTCGCATCCGATCGGGTCAGCGCGGTAATAACCGGCAAGGCGAGCTTGGCAGTCGAGACGATGACTGCGCGTGCGCCCGAATTATCGAGGATATGGGCGTGATCCCGCTCGGTGTTGGTGATGTAGGTCGGTACCGCCACGCATCCGGCGGCCATGATGCCAAGGTCGGCCAGGCACCATTCGGGCCGGTTTTCCGAAACCAGCATCACCCGGTCGCCTGCTTTCAGGCCCTTGGCGCGCAGCCCCTCGGCAATCAGGCAGACCTGGCGCGCCGCATCGGCCCAGCTCAGTGAATGCCAGCTGCCCTGCTCCTTGCGCCACAGCATGGGCTCGTGGCCGAGCCGGTCCGCACGGTCGAGGAAAAGCGAAACGAGGCTCGGGCTGGTGTCGAAATCGGAAAGCTGCACGGGGTTATCGCTCTCACCGGAAGTCTTGTTCTGAGCGGCGCTTTTAAGAGCGGGTGCGAGCGGCGACAAGCCCGCCGATCAGAGTCTCCGATCAGGGCCGCCGATCAGGGCCTAAGGGCGACGCCCTCGCTGCGCGGATCGGCTGCGCCGTCGAGCCCGGCCGCACCGCTGGTAACGGCGTTGATCTTGAGCGGCAGGTCGGCCGGGTTGACGCGCAGGTGACCCATGCCCTGCAAGGCCGGGACCATGCTTTCCAGCGCCGAGCCCTTCTCGACAATCACGGTCTCGCCGGGCGAATAGAGCACTGGTACAGCCAGCGCCTGCTGCACCGGCATGCCCCAGTCGATCATGGCGATGATCGCGCGGGCGACCTGGACCGGGATCGTCGCACCGCCAGCCGCGCCCAGCGCCGCCTTGAACTTGCCGTCGGGTCCGAAAATCACGGTCGGCGCCATCGAGCTGCGCGGGCGCTTGCCGCCCTCGACCCGGTTGGCGACCGCACGTCCATCTTTCTCGGGCGAGAAACTGAAATCGGTGAGCTCGTTGTTGAGATAATAGCCTTCGTGCTTGAGGCCCGAGCCGAACGGGCCTTCGATGGTCGAGGTATAGCTTACCGCCGCGCCCCAGCGATCGACTGTCACGAAGTGCGAGGTGCCGCGCTCGATCCCCTCATTGCCGTCGGGCGGGGCAAGTGCGAGACCGGGCTCGACGGAAGGCATTCGCGTCGTCGGCGAGATCAGCGCGCCGCGCCGGGCCAGGTAGTCGCGGTCGATAAGCTGCGCGACTGGCACGCTGATGAAATCCGAATCAGCAAGGAAGCGCTCGCGGTCGGCATAGGCGAGCCGCTGCGATTCGGCGAAGACGTGCCAGAACGCCGGATTGTCGACATTCATCTGCGACAGGTCGAAGCGTTCGAGCTGACCAAGGATCGCAAGCACCGTGGTCGCGCCAGAGCTTGGCGGGCCCATTCCGCAAATCCGGTGCGCGCGATAGGTTGCGCAGACCGGCTCGCGCCACTTGGCCTGATAGCTTTCGACATCGCGCGCGGTCATGCCTGCCGGGCGCGGGGTGTCGCGGGCAATCGCAGCCGCGAGCGAAGCGCCTGCCTCGCGCTTGTAGAACGCGCCCGCGCCGCGGGCAGCCAGTCGCTCGAGCGTAGCAGCAAGCTCGGGATTGCGCAGCATTGTCCCTACCGGCAGCGGATTGCCCTGTGCATCGTAATAGAGCGCGCGCGCCGCTTCGCTGCGCGACGCGGTCGCCTTGCTGCGTTCGAGGAAATCGCGGCTGCGCGGCGACAGCGCCCAGCCGTCGCGCGCCAGGCGGATCGCCGGTTCGAACAGCTTGGCCCAGGCCAGCTTGCCGTGCCGGGCATGGGCTTGCGCGGCGAGCGCGATATTGCCGGGAACGCCAGTCGACAGGCCAGAGCGCACCGCGTCGCGAAAGCCGACCGGTTTGCCATCGGCACCGATGAACCAGTCTGGCGTCGCAGCGGAAGGCGCGGTTTCGCGGCCATCGAGTGTCTCCACCTTGCCTTTGCGATCCGCGTGCAGATAGAAACCGCCGCCGCCGATGCCGGAGCTTTGCGGTTCGACTACGGTCAGCGCGATCATGATCGCGAGCGCCGCGTCGGTCGCATTGCCACCCTTGCGCAAGATCTCGACCCCGGCTTGCGCCGCGCGCGGATCGGCAGCGCTGACCATCCCGCTGGTCGTTGCCGCCGGGAGGCTCGATGCTTGCCTCGCGCCTTGCTGGGATGTGGTGGTGCAGGCTGCCAGCGCGAGCGGCAGCAGCAGGACGGAGCTTAGGCGCTTGATCATGGCGGCTTTTCTAGCCGGTTCCGACGGCTTCCGCAATTGACGTAAAGCCGTCACGGTGCATCAGCTCGACCAAGCCTTCAGTGATGCGCCGGGCCAGCCCGGGGCCTTCATAAACCATCGCGCTATACAGCTGGATCAGGCTTGCTCCGGCGCGAATCCGCGCCCAGGCGTCTTGTGCCGAGCCAATCCCGCCGACCCCGACCAGCGGTATCGTGCCTGCGGTGACCTCGCGGAAATCGCGCAGCCTCTGGAGGGCAAGCGCGCGCAGCGGCACACCCGACAGCCCGCCGGTCTCGCCGGCATGGCGCGACGCCAGCGCGGGGCGTGAAATCGTCGTATTCGAGACGATCAGCGCGTCGAGCCGCTTGTCGAGCGCGATTCGCGCGATTGCCTCGATGTCGGCCGGAACAAGGTCAGGCGCGACCTTGAGGAAAACCGGCACTGCCGCTGCCCCGCGCGCCTCGAAAACCACGTCGAGCAGGTCGGCCAGTGCCGCCTCGTCCTGCAGCGCGCGCAGGCCAGGCGTGTTGGGGCTCGAGACATTGACCACGAGATAGTCGGCCAACGGCGCCATCAGCGCAGTCATTGTTCTGTAGTCGGCGATCCAGTCGGGCGCGTCCTTGTTCGGCCCGAAATTGATCCCGATCACGCCGGGCCGTCCGGCGCGGGCGCGCAACCGCTGCGCTACTGCCTCGCCGCCATCGTTGTTGAGGCCCATGCGGTTGATCACTGCCTGGTCCTCGACCAGCCTGAACAGGCGCGGCTTGGGATTGCCTGCCTGCGGCAGCGGCGTCACCGTGCCCAGCTCGACAAAGCCAAAGCCCATGCCAAGCACTTCGTCGGGCACCTCGGCGTTCTTGTCGAAGCCTGCCGCCATGCCGAGCGGCGAGGGAAAATCTATTCCTGCCACCCGGATCGCCAGCGGGCCGGGCGACAACTGGCGCTTGGCCGAACCGGTCAGCTTGAGCGCGGCGATGGTCAGCCGGTGCGCACGCTCGGCATCGAGAGCAAACAGGGCAGGGCGGATCAGGCGATAGAGCATTGCGCCTGGCGATAGCCGCCTCGGGGCTGCGGCACAAATGCGTGGAGCCTGGCTTGCGCCACAAAATTGCGGGGAACCGGCAAATTGTCGCTGTGTCGCATTCCTACAATTCCTTATCCGGCAATCTGCCTAAGGGGGCAGCGCGACCCGACGGGCCACCGGCAATCCTGATTGCAAATGGCCTTTCGATTTCTTGCGGCTTCCCGGTCCGTCCGGGGAGCCGCACTTTTTTTGCGGTTCGCCCCAGAACGGGAATCGACCAGCCCGGACCAGCGAAATCGCACTTGCAAAGCCGGTTGCCGCGCCCTAGTTAAACCGGACAGATTTAGTCCAGTTTGGACCCCAATTACAATCTAGGCAGGAATCGACCCCGCAATGCGCCTTTCCAGCATGGCCGACTATGCCGTTGTTATCATGGCTGCCGCCGCCCGGCATTGCGGCGGTGCAAGCCTTGCCGCGTCGCCGCGCGGCACCCGCGCCCGCCTGTCTGCGGGTCAGCTCGCGGAAGAAACCGGCCTGCCCGCTCCCACCGTGCAGAAACTGGTCAGCCGCCTGAGCTCGGCGGGCCTGCTCCATTCGACGCGCGGGGTTGGCGGCGGGATCAGGCTGGCGCGCCCGGCCGCAGCGATCTCGCTGGCCGACATTGTCGAGGCAGTCGAAGGGCCGATCGCGATGACTGCCTGTCTTGAGGAAACCCGTCACGAGTGCACGCTTGAGGACGCCTGCAGCGTGCGCAGCCACTGGCCTGCGGTCAACCAGGCGCTGCGCGGGGCGCTGGCCGGCGTGCCGCTCACCCAGCTTGCGGAGCAGCGGCGATGAGCAACGAATCGACTGTCCGCGATGCCGCTGCGCGTGAGGCTGCTGCGAAAGTAGCGGATTATGAACACGGCTGGGTTTCCGATATCGAGCAGGAACTCGGCCCCAAGGGCCTGTCCGAAGATACCGTGCGCTTTATCTCGGCCAAGAAGGACGAGCCGGAATGGATGCTCGAATGGCGGCTGAAGGCGTTTCGCCGCTGGCTCGAGATGATCCCGCCTGACTGGGCCAAGCTCAACGTGCCGCCGATCGACTATCAGGACGCGCATTACTGGGCCGCGCCCAAGATCAAGCCCAAGCTTGGCTCGCTTGACGAGGTCGATCCCGAAATCCTGCGCATCTACGAAAAGCTCGGCATTCCGCTCGAGGAGCAGAAGCTGCTCGCCGGGGTCGAGGGCGCTGCGCCGACAATGAAGAAAATCGCGGTCGATGCGGTGTTCGATTCGGTTTCGGTCGCCACCACATTCCGCGAGGAGCTGAAAAGGGCAGGCGTGATCTTCCTGTCGATCAGCGAGGCAATTCGCGAATATCCCGACCTGGTGAAGAAGTGGCTGGGCCGGGTGGTGCCGCAGCAGGACAACTATTTCGCCTGCCTCAATTGCGCGGTGTT
>JBIPOX010000037.1:0-7846 GCA_044378785.1 Novosphingobium sp. | reverse complement strand
CCCATCGCGCATCGGGCGGCAATCCCGAATCCGCCTTGCCGCATTGCAGCAACCGGCCCCGTCCGGCGCGATACGCAAGGCCCATCTCGAAGGAAAGGCACGCAGCCCATGACCATGGTCGGACAGGACACGCTCGGCACTCGCTCCACGATGAGCGTAGGTGGCAAGGACTACGCCTATTACTCGCTGGCCAAGGCTGCGCAGACAATCGGCGACGTCTCGCGCCTGCCGTTCTCGATGAAGGTCCTGCTCGAAAACCTGCTGCGCTTCGAGGACGGGGGCTTTACCATTTCGACCAGGGACATCCAGGCCCTTGCCGACTGGCAGAAGAACCCGGTGACCGGCGAGGAAATCCAGTATCGCCCGGCCCGCGTCCTGCTCCAGGATTTCACTGGCGTGCCCTGCGTGGTCGACCTTGCGGCGATGCGCGATGCGATCAAGGCGCTGGGCGGCGAAACCAGCCGGATCAATCCGCAGGTGCCAGTCAACCTCGTCATCGACCACTCGGTGATGGTCGACGAATTCGGCCATCCCAAAGCCTTCGAGCAGAACGTCGAGATCGAGTACGAACGCAACCTTGAGCGCTACGACTTTCTCAAGTGGGGCTCGAAATCGCTCGCCAATTTCTATGCGGTGCCGCCGGGCACGGGCATCTGCCACCAGGTCAATCTCGAGAATATCGCCCAGACCGTGTGGACCTCGCAGGACCCGTCTGGCGCAACCGTCGCCTATCCCGACACTTGCGTCGGCACTGACAGCCACACCACGATGATCAACGGCCTGGGCGTGCTCGGCTGGGGCGTGGGCGGGATCGAGGCCGAAGCAGCCATGCTCGGCCAGCCGGTCTCGATGCTCATCCCCGAAGTCGTCGGCTTCAAGCTGACCGGCAAGCTGGGCGAGGGCGTGACTGCCACTGATCTCGTCCTGACCTGCACTCACATGCTGCGCAAGCACGGCGTGGTCGGCCGATTTGTCGAATACTACGGCCCGGGCCTTGCCTCGCTGTCGCTGGCCGACCGCGCCACGCTCGCCAACATGGCACCCGAATATGGCGCGACCTGCGGCTTTTTCGGCATCGACGACAAGACCCTCGATTACCTGCGGCTGACTGGCCGCGAGGAAGACCAGATCGCGCTGGTCGAGGCCTATGCCCGCCAGCAGGGCTTCTGGATCGATGCCTCTGCACCCGATCCGGTGTTTTCCTCGACGCTCGAACTCGACATGGCCACGGTGGTGCCTTCGCTTGCCGGACCCAAGCGCCCGCAGGACCGCGTCGACCTTACTGAAGTTGACGATGTCTTCGCCAAGGACATGGCCGAGACCTACAAGAAAGCCAACCAGCGCGTCGCCGTCGAGGGCAAGGACTTCGACGTCGGCGATGGCGATGTGATGATCGCGGCGATCACCTCTTGCACCAATACTTCGAACCCCGGCGTGCTGGTCGCGGCCGGCCTCGTCGCCAAGAAGGCCGACGCTTTCGGCCTCAAGCCCAAGCCCTGGGTCAAGACCAGCCTCGCGCCGGGATCGCAGGTGGTGACCGACTATCTGGTCAAGGCCGGACTGCAGCAGCACCTCGACAATATCGGCTTCAACCTCGTTGGCTATGGCTGCACTACCTGCATCGGCAATTCCGGCCCGCTGGCCGAGCCGATCAGCAAGGCGATCAACGACAATGGCCTCGTTGCCAGCGCGGTGATCTCGGGCAACCGCAATTTCGAGGGCCGCGTCTCGCCCGACGTGCGCGCCAATTTTCTCGCCTCGCCGCCGCTGGTCGTCGCCTATGCGCTCAAGGGCACAGTGATCGAGGACTTCACCACTACCCCGATCGGGCAGGGCACGGACGGGCAGGACGTCTACCTGAGGGACATCTGGCCGACCAACGAGGAAGTCACCGCGACGATGAACGCCTGCGTCGATCGCGAGATGTTCAAGACCCGCTATGCCGACGTCTACAAGGGCGACAAGCACTGGCAGGCGATCAATGTCACTGGCTCGGAAACCTACCAGTGGCGCGCCGGTTCGACCTATGTCGCCAACCCGCCCTATTTCGAGGGCATGGAAATGACCCCGGCCCCGGTCGGCGACATCATCGATGCAAGGCCGCTGCTTATTCTCGGCGATTCGATCACCACCGATCACATCTCGCCAGCCGGCTCGATCAAGAAGGACAGCCCGGCGGGTGCCTGGCTGATGGAGCGGCAGGTCGCCCCGGCCGATTTCAACTCCTACGGTTCGCGGCGCGGCCATCACGAGGTGATGATGCGCGGCACCTTCGCCAACATCCGCATCCGCAACGAGATGGTCCCCGGCGTAGAAGGCGGCATGAGCCGCTATGGCGACGAGGTGCTGCCGGTCTATGATGCGGCGATGCGGCACAAGGCCAACGGCACTCCGCTGGTCGTCGTCGCAGGCAAAGAATATGGAACCGGATCGAGCCGCGACTGGGCGGCCAAGGGCACCAACCTGCTGGGCGTGCGCATGGTCATCGTCGAGAGCTTCGAGCGCATCCACCGCTCCAACCTTGTCGGCATGGGCGTCCTGCCCCTGCAGTTCAAGGATAGCGATACGCGCGAGAGCCTGGGGCTGACCGGCGATGACAGCTTCACCATCAGGGGCATCGCCAGCCTCAAACCGCAGCAGGATGTCGAGGTCGAGGTCACCCGCAAGGATGGCTCGACCTTCACTTTCACTGCGCTGTGCCGCATCGATACCGCCAACGAGATAGAATACTACATGAACGGCGGCATCCTGCAGTACGTGCTGAGGAACCTGGCGAAAGGCTGAGCGCGCCGTTCAGCCTGAGGCCATCGACCGGGGCGCAGTTTCTGCTCGCACGAGGAGAGACGCCCATGGCCAGACTGCTTGCAATTGCCGCCGCCGCTCTGGTTTGCGCCAGTGCCTCGCCCGCCCTTGCCCAGGCCCCCTCGCCGCCCGCCAATCCGCTGATCGACTATCCCGGCTTCGAGCAGCTGGTGCGTGAGGTCGGCCCCTTGCGCGAGACGCGGCGGATCGGCTGGAGCGAGTTCGCCAAGCGGGCGCATCGCAAGGGTGCCTTGCTGCTCGACGCGCGCTCCGCTGCCGATTTCGCGCGTGGCCACATCGCGGGTGCAGTCAACCTGCCGTTCAGCGAATTCACCGACGAGCGGCTTGCCGAGGTGATCGGCCCCGACCGCAGCCGGCCGATCTACATCTATTGCAACAACAACTTTTCCGACAATGTCGCCCCCGTGGTGACAAAGCGCATCCAGCTCGCGCTCAACATCCCGACCTTCATCAACCTGGTCGGCTATGGTTATGGCAATGTCTGGGAACTGGCCGAGGTAGTTTCGATTCGCGATCGGCGGACTGGCTGGATCGGCACGGGAAGCGCGGGCTCCTGACAAAAAGAGGGCGACACCTTGCGGTGCCGCCCCTTCGTTTGCCCGATGGTTCCATATCGGGTTGGGATCGTGATCAGGCTGCCTGAGCGGCGCGTTGCGGCCGCTTGCGCCTGATGAACACTGCTGCTGCACCCGCGCCGAACAGGACAAGCATTGGCGGGGCGGGCACTTCGTGGCCACCCGTACTGCCGGTGCTGCCGGAACTGCCCGAGCTCGACGAGGTCGAGGAACTGGTGCTGCTCGAAGTCGAGGAAGAGGTCGAAGACGAGGTCGAGCCGGTCGAACCGCCTGACGTCGCGCCGCTCGAGGTGGAGGTCGATCCGCCCGAGGTCGAGGTCGATCCGCCCGAGGTCGAGGTCGATCCGCCAGAGGTCGAGCTGCTCGGATGATCGGGCTTGCCGCCGGTGCTGCCGCCTGAAGAGGAGGAGCTCGACGACGAAGAACTCGACGAAGACGAGGAACTCGATCCGCCGGTGCTGGTGGAAGTCGAGCCGCCAGACGTCGAGGTGGAGCCCCCCGAAGTCGAAGTCGAACCGCCGGAGGTGGAGGATGAGGTCGAGCCGCCCGAGGTGGTGGTGGAGACAACGACGCTGCCGCCGCTCGATCCACCGCCGCCGCCAAAGAAGCCGCCGAAGAAACCGCCGCCGAAGCCGCCAAGGCCACCGCCGCCAATCACCACTGGCCCACCGCCGCCACCGCCGCCAGTGACGAGCGGTTGCGGGGGAGGAGGAGGCACATATTGCGGCACCGCCACCATCGGCACTTCCGGCTGCTCGCAGCAGGTGGTCGTCTTGACAATACGGCGAATGCGCTTGGTCTCGCGCTGGGGTTGGGCGCGTTGCACGACCCGCTTCACCGGCTTGCGCGGTTCCTGCTTGACTTGCTTGACCTTGCGATACTGCGTCTGGGCTGCCGGCGGCTCGGCAACATGGACAGCACCACCGCCTACGGCTGCGCATCCCGCCGCACAGGCGGACAGCTTTGCAAGGGCCATACGAACAGACATAAGCGTTGCTCTCTTTCGCGTTTTGCTCGGCAAGCGCGGATGAACCAGCGCATTCCCACCTGCCTTATGCCGCCATCAACGCAGAGAGTTCTTAACGGGGCAACGCCGTTAACCGCGATTCGCACGTCCCGAAACGAGATTTGTGGTTAATTCCGCCTCGACATCGCCCATGTGTCCCGCAATGGCACTGTTATGCGCGCCAGAGATAACGCAAACCCGCGAAACTGCGCGGGTTCTCAGTCGAACAGGCCGCCGGGCTCGGAGGCGGGCCTGGGCAGGCCAAGATGGCTCCAGCCCCGATCGTTAAGCATGCGCCCGCGCGCGGTTCGCGCCACCAGGCCAAGCTGGATGAGGAACGGTTCGATCACTTCCTCGATGGTGTCGCGCGGCTCGGAAAGGCCCGCCGCCAGCGTCTCGATGCCGACCGGCCCGCCCTTGTAGATGTCGGCGATCATCAGGAGATAGCGCCGGTCCATCATGTCGAGGCCCAGCGCGTCGACCTCCAGCCGCGTCAGCGCATCATCGGCGATGGCGCGGGTGATCGTCTCGCTGCCCGCGACATGGGCGAAATCGCGCACCCGCCGCAGCAGACGGCCAGCGACGCGCGGGGTGCCGCGCGCGCGCCGGGCAATCTCGCTCGCGCCTTCGCGTTCGATGCCAATGCCCAGCAGCCGCGCCCCGCGGGTGACGACCTGCTCAAGCTCGCCATGGCTGTAAAAATTGAGCCGCACCGGAATGCCAAAGCGATCGCGCAGCGGTGTCGTCAGCAGGCCCTGCCGGGTGGTCGCGCCAACCAGGGTAAACGCGGGCAGGTCGATCCGCACCGAGCGCGCCGACGGCCCCTCGCCGATGATCAGATCGAGCGCGCGGTCCTCCATCGCCGGATAGAGCACTTCCTCGATCGCGGGGGCAAGGCGGTGAATCTCGTCGATGAACAGGACATCGCCTTCCTCAAGGTTGGTGAGCAGCGCGGCAAGATCGCCCGACTTGGCGATGACCGGGCCAGAGGTGGCGCGAAAGCCGACGCCAAGCTCGCGCGCCACGATCTGGGCGAGCGTCGTCTTGCCGAGGCCCGGCGGCCCGTGGAACAGGACGTGGTCCATCGCCTCGGAGCGTGATTTCGCGCTCTCGATGAAGACGCGCAGGTTGTCCTTCGCCGCTTCCTGCCCGACGAATTCGGCGAGCGTCTTGGGACGCAGCGCGGCATCGACGTCCTCGGGCTGACGGTCAGCGGAAGTGAGGGGGGCGGGGGTCATTTGAATTTTTCATTCCAAGGGCTGATCTCACCTGCCTTGTATCGATCTACAATCTCTTGAAACGCTGGAAAGAAATCATCTGGTTGTGAACGAAGGAAGATCAAGCTCTGTGCCGCACCGTGAATTTCATCCCACGATTCTGCGAATCTACCGTCTGAAACGATGCCAAACGATCGATCATCGACAAATCGGGCATAATTATAGATCGCATCGGTGAGTCGCTTGATCTTAGCTGCATCGAGCATCAATGAATTGAGACTATGAGCACCGGCTGACCGAATTGGATCATAACTATTGTAACGAGATATAAAAATTTGTAAGCTTGATACTAATTCTGCAATGTGCTTAATATCAGCGGTATTTCTAAGCGTTTCTACAAAATCTTTAAATGATGCAAGTATACTAGAATCTAATTCAATTCTTTCAAATTTCATTGCAGCAAAAACGTCATCAATCCAGTTTGAATCTGTTTCTTGCCTATCTCTCTCAAAGTGATTTTCCAAACGAGCCGCTATCTCATTCGCGGCCTTCTGAATCATTTCGTGAATAGACGCCAAAGCCAAGGGCAGGGTGAGGCGTGTTGCATTATGCCGACGTGAAATTTCATCGGCATGATGCAACTTGTCCTGTTCAATCTGCTTCCTAATCCAGCGCACGCTCAGGTATGCAGCAGACAAAGCAAGTCCGGCGCCGACCAACGTCTGCCATTCAAACCAGCACAGACTTGGATCTGCCAACCAATCACTTGGAGCTCGACAGAAGAGGGATTGGTTATTCACCCCGCCGCCTTTCGCAGCGCCACCCGGATCAGGTCCGCCTCGCCCGCGTCCTCGCCCAATTCCGCTTGGGCGTGAGCTACCGCGCTCGCCGCAACGGCGGGCTTGAAGCCCAGGTTCTGCAAGGCAGACACCGCATCGGCGCTGGCGGAACCTGCCTGCGAAATACCGATCGCGCCGCCCACAACAGCGCCCGAACCGTCCGGCATGGCTCCGGCCTTGTCCTTCAACTCGTTGACGATCCGACCCGCCAGCTTCGGCCCCACGCCCTGCGCCCGCGCCACCGTGGCCGCATCGCCGCGCGCGCAGGCATCGCGCAGATCGCCCACCGTCAAGGCCGAGAGCACGGCAAGCGCCATCTTGGAGCCGACGCCCTGAACTCCGGTCAACAGCCGGAACCACTCGCGCTCGCCCGCGTCGGCAAAGCCCAGCAGCCGCATGTCGTTCTCGGAAACCTGCAGGTCGGTGTGCAGCGTCACCGTCTCGCCCCGCGCGCCCAGCGCGGTCAGGGTGCGCGCCGAGCAATGGACGAGGTAGCCGACACCGGCGACCTCGATCACTGCCCAATCGGGGCCGAAATCGTCGAGCGTGCCGGTCAGCTTTGCGATCATGTGTGAACCAGGTCCGTTCGGGCTGAGCCTGTCGAAGCCCCGTTTTGTTCTTTTTGAAGAAAGAACTGCCCTTCGACAAGCTCAGGGCTGACGGAGTCGGGGATTACCGAGCCGAATGCGCATGGCAGATCGCCACCGCCAGCGCGTCCGCTGCGTCGGCCCCGGCCAGTTTCACACCTGGCAACAGCACCTTGAGCATGGCCTGGACCTGCGCCTTTTCCGCCGCTCCGGTTCCGACCAGCGCCTTCTTGACCAGCCGCGTGGCATATTCGGTCACTGGCAGGCCGCCGCGCGCCAGCGCCAGCAGGCAGACCCCGCGCGCCTGCCCGAGCTTGAGCGTCGACTGCGCATTGGTGTTGACGAACACTTCCTCGACCGCGCCGGTATCGGGCCGGTGGGCAAGGATCACGTCGGTCAGCTCGCGATCGAGCATGACCAGCCGCTCGGCGAGCGGCGCAGCCGGATCGGTGCGGACCTGGCCATTGGCGATGTGTGAGAGGCGATTTCCCGACTTGGCGATTACGCCCCAGCCGGTCGTGCCAAGGCCCGGATCGAGGCCGATGATGATCACCTTACAGCAGCAGACCGAGGCGCGGACCGAAATGCGCCATAAGCAGGAAAAGCGCCACGGTCAGCGCGCATCCCGCCGTCAGGGCCAGCCAGAACGGCCATCCTCCCCGCAGAAGCGCCGGGATCAGCAGGAACATCGGCAGCGAGGGCAGAACGTACCAGAATGTCGCCTGTGCGTGGCGCGCCATGTTCTCCGCATCGGGCCGCGCATGCCAGAGCAGGATCATTCCGAGCACCGATACGAGCG
>JBIPOX010000105.1:0-5455 GCA_044378785.1 Novosphingobium sp. | reverse complement strand
AGTGGTATTGGTCCACATCGTCGAACTCCGGAAGTTTGTTGCAAAACCCCAGAATCAACGATCAGGCACGGCGTCAAGCTAACCCGCTGATACTACTCAACTTAGTTTCGGATCAGGCTCTTACACAAAGGTTAACGCGAAACCGTTGCCTGTTTGCGACGAATTGACACATTGCGTCAAAAAGGCGGCGTGCGGCGCTTTGGTCGCCTTGGTCTGATAGTCCGGCCTGGCGAATCGCGACACGCTCGCGCGGACCGCTGCTTAACCCTGCCAGGCCATCGGCAGGGTCCTGTGGCGACGCACTTGCAGGCTGTATTCCCATTCGGGCGGTTCTCCGGCAAGTACCGGAAAGCCGTCACGCCGCAGCAAGGCACCAAGCACGATCCGCGCTTCCATGCGCGCCAGCGCCGCCCCGACGCACAGGTGAATGCCCCGGCCGAAGGTAACGTGCTGCAACTTGCGACCGAATGCGATTGCATCGGGATTGTCGAACTTGGCCGGATCGCGATTGGCCGCGCCCCACATCAGCATCAGCGTCGAGCCCGCCGGAATGGCAACGCCGCCCAGTGTCGTGTCACGCGGCACCGAGCGCAAATGGCTGCGGAACGGGGATTCGAGCCTCCCGGCTTCCTCGATGAAAGCCGCGATCATGGCCGGGTCCTGCTGCAAGCGGCGGCGAAGGTCGGGCTGTTCGGCAAGGATGCGTATAGCGTTGCCAAGCAGGCTCGAGGTCGATTCGCCGCCAGCCGAGAGCAGCGTGATCAGGGTGGTCATCGCCTGCCGGGGGCTGAACTGGGCGCTGTCGAGCGCGGTCTTGATCGCATCGAGCACATGCTCGCTCTCGCCGCCCTTGCGGCGCTCGATCTGGTCCTGCATCCAGACGCGGATCTCGTCGTGATTGAGCTGAATCTGGCCCATTTGCACCAGCGTCCGCGTCGCCGAGGTCAGTTCGACAAGCTGGAAGGCGGTTTGCGCCAGCACAGCGTCGTTGCGGTCCTCGAAACCGATCAGCATGGCGATTGCCCGGATCGGAACCGCGATGCCGATTTCTGCCATGAAGTCGAAGCTGCCAAGCTCGCGCGTCCGGTCGATGCAGGTCTCGGCAAAAGCGGTGAGCTCGGCCTCGATCGTTGCCATGCGTTGCGACACGAATTGCGGGAACACCAGCTTCTTGTGCACGGTGTGCTCGGGCGGATCGGCGACGGCAAGCGTCGGATCGCCCAGGTCGACCTCCATCTTGGCGAGCAGGCCATCCTCGCCCTTGTAGAGCAGGGCCGACAGGACCGAGGAAAAATCGTCGATGCGCCGCGCCGCCTCGGCCAGGAGGTCAAAGCTGGTCACCGCGAAGATATCCTGCGGCCCGGCCTGCCAGACCGGAGCCGTATCGCGCAGTTCGGCGTAGAACGGATAGGGATCCTGAACGACCGCGCGATCGAGCATCAGGGCCTGGTCCAGCATCGGCGCTACTCTCCGACGGTGATCTGCCTCACCGGAAATCGTGGACCAGCGTCCGCCTGAGCTGGCGCCAGCAGAACAGCCAGGCCCCGTCGCGCTTTTCATAGCACTCATGGTAAAAACCAAAGCCGTGGAGCAGCCGCCGCTTGGTCTGCGCGTCGAACAGCAGATCCTCCATGCCCCAGATACCGCGCGCGGTCGTGGCGCTTTCGAAGACGATCTCGGGGGTGTGACTGTGGTGGACCGTGACGATCCCCTTGAGCACTTTCGCAACGCCTTCGGCATTGGCGCGCGCGCCCTCGCGGCGCTCCTCGTTCTCGTTTTCCGAGACGTGCTCGGGCACGTGCAAGGCGATGTAGGTTTCCCAGTCCTGGGCATCGAGCGCGCGGTCGCGCCGGGCCTTGAGCTGGAAAATCTCCTCGAGCGCGATCATGCGCTCGATATCGGTCATGCCGCTCATTGGCTCAGCTCCGCAGCTGGCCGGGCAGGTTGCCGGCTTCCCTGGTCAGCACGAAGGTCCGGCGCAGCTGGCGCCAGACGAATTTCCAAACGCCATCCACTTTCTCGTATTCCTCGTGGTAGTAGCCAAAACCGTGGAGCAGCAGCTCCTTGGTCTTCTCGTCGAAGATCAGGTCTTCCATGCCCCAGATGCCCTTGGCCTTGGTCGGCGATTCGAACACGATGTCGGGAGTGTGCGAGTGGTGCGAGCTGACCTTGCCCTCGAGGCTCGCCCGGGTGCCCGCGATCATCGCATCGGGGCCTTCCCAGCGCGGCAGGCCCTCGTTGTGCGAGACGTGGTGCGCAGCGTGGAGCGAGTGATAAAGCTCCCAGTTCTTGGTATCGATCGCCTGGTCGCGCCGCGCCTTGAGCAGCCGGATTTCCTCCAGCGCCACCAATCGTTCGATGTCGGTCATTTCCGCCATTTCACTGTCCTCTCTCGTATTGTTATCTTGTCGTTTTGTGGAGCCCACCTAGCTCCAGGTCGCCTCGGGCGGCAAGCTCATCAGGATCGCCTCGGTGTTGCCGCCGGTCTTGAGGCCAAAGGCAGTGCCGCGATCGTAGACCAGGTTGAATTCGGCGTAGCGACCGCGCCATTCAAGTTGCTGCGCCTTTTCGGCTGGCGTGAAGTCCATCGCCATGCGGCGGCGCACCAGGCGCGGGAACACGGCGAGGAAGGCTTCGCCCACCGCCCTGGTAAAGGCAAAGTTGGCTTCCCACGCGGCCTCGTCGGCGCATTCGAGATGATCGTAAAAGATGCCGCCAACGCCGCGGTGCACCTTGCGGTGGGGGATGTAGAAATAGTCGTCGGCCCAGGCCTTGTAGCGGGCGTAATAGTCCGCACCGTGGGCATCGCACGCCTGCCGCAGCTCGGCATGGAACTCAGCGGTGTCCTCGTCATAGGGCAGCGGCGGATTGAGGTCTGCGCCGCCGCCGAACCAGGCCTTGGTGGTGGTCAGGAAGCGGGTGTTCATGTGAACCGCGGGAACATGCGGGTTCGCCATGTGGGCGACCAGGCTGATCCCCGTGGCCGAAAAGCCGCGCTGCTCGGCCGATGCGCCGTTGACCGAAGCGGCGAATTCCTTGGACAGCGCGCCGTGGACGGTCGAGCAGTTGACCCCCGCCTTCTCGAACACCTTGCCCTTGATCAGGCCGCGCGTGCCACCGCCGGTCTCCCCGCCGCCGGCGCCGTCTTCCTCGTCGACAGCGGCGCGCTGCCAGGGCGTGTATTCGAAACCGGCGTCGCTGCCTGCCTCGCGTTCGATCGCCTCGAACTCGGCGCAGATCGCGTCGCGCAGGCTCTCGAACCAGGTCTGGGCACGGCTTGTATAGGGGGTCCAGTCGGTCATCGGTGCTCTTTCGTCGGTGCAGGAATGGAAAGCAATGCGCAAGATCGGCTCGCCTTGCCTGCCCGCGCCCATCGCCTTTGGGCCAAGCCGGCGCATTGATCTTGCGCAAGCGAAATTGCTGCGGCCAGGAGAAGTCATGGTTCCCTTTTCGTTCTATGATGAGGAATTGCGCCTCGATGCGGGCCGGGCGCTGTTCTGGCCGCGCATGGAAGCGCTGCTGGTGGCCGACCTGCATCTTGAAAAGGCCAGCTTCTTTGCCGGCCACGGCCAGATGCTGCCCCCCTATGACAGCCGCGAGACGCTGGCGCGCATCGCCGACGCGGTGCGGCGCACCGGGGCGAGGCGGGTCTACGTGCTGGGCGACAGCTTTCACGATGCCGGGGGGCCTGACCGGCTTGAGCCGCAAGCGCGCGGCATGCTCGCGGCGCTGACCCGCGCGCTCGACTGGACCTGGATTTCGGGCAACCACGATGCGGGCACCGACATGGCCGGAGCGGTCGAAGAAGTGCGGTTGGGCGGGATCGTGCTGCGCCATTGCGCCGCGCCGAGCCAGAGCGAGCCGGAAATCTCGGGGCATTTCCACCCCCGCCTGGCAGTGCGCGCGCGCGGACAGCGGATCGCACGGCCCTGCGCGGTGCTGGCCGAACGCGCCGACGGGCCGCCGCGCCTCGTCCTGCCCGCCTTTGGCGCTCTGACCGGCGGGATGGATGCCGCCGACCCAGCGCTGCTGGGCGCGATGCAGCCCGCCGACCGGATCTGCGCGCTGGTGCCGGTGCAGGGCAAGCTGGCGCGATTTCCGCTCTGGCGGCAGGCCGCGTGAACCCCCGATCGTCACCGCAATTTCGCTATTAACCGGACTTGTGCCAATTGCCGCTTTGCGCGGCGCACCGATTCGCAGTAGATACGCGCGCGCCGACCGGTCGAGCAATCGCGACGCGGCGAACAACAGGCAGGAACTGCACAGGAGAACGCTTATAGCACCCCCACCCCGGCGCTCACTCGCGCCGCCCGTAAAGAGCGGGCCAAGATTCAACGACATGATCACGGTCGACAAGGTTCGCGTCATTGACGAGAACGGCGAAAACATCGGCGTGATGTATACCCGCGAAGCTATCGAGCAGGCCGCCTCGGTCGGCCTTGACCTTGTCGAGGTTTCGCCCAGCGCGGACCCGCCGGTCTGCAAGTTCCTGGATGTCGGCAAATTCCGCTACGAGGCGCAGAAGAAGGCAAATGCCCAGCGCAAGACGCAGAAGACGCAGGACATCAAGGAAGTGAAGATGCGCCCGAACATCGACACGCACGACTATGACGTGAAGATGCGCAACGTTCACAAGTTCATCGACAACGGCGACAAGGTGAAGATCACCCTGCGGTTTCGCGGGCGCGAGCTGGCACACCAGGAACTGGGCATGGACCTGCTGCGGCGGGTGCAGACCGATGTCGAGGAAGTCGCCAAGATCGAGGCCTATCCGCGCATGGAAGGCCGCCAGATGCTGATGGTGCTGGCGCCCAAATAGCGCCAGCCTGACCGCCAAGCCGGAGAGCCGCCTTGCGGCCCGGCGCATGAAACGGGGATGCGGGGATGACTGCCAAGCGCATCGGCCTGATTGCCGGACTCGCCGGCTTCGCCGTGACCCTGCTGTTCCCTGCGCCTGCCGGAATGTCTGCCCAGGCCTGGATCGTGGCCGGGCTGGTGGTTTGGATGGCGGCCTGGTGGATGACCGAGGCGATCCCGCTTACCGCGACCGCGCTGTTGCCATTCCTGGTCCTGCCGTTCGCTGGCGTGATGGGGGCAAAGGACACTGCCGCGGCCTATTACTCGCCGATCCTGTTCCTGATCCTGGGCGGGGCTTTCATCGCCATCGCCATCGAGCGGACCGGCCTGCACCGACGCCTGGCGGTGATCATTCTGGACCGGGTCGGAACACGCGGTAGCGCGGGCCGCCTGCTGCTTGCCTTCATGATGACGACCGGCATCCTGTCGATGGCGATCTCGAATACTTCGGCGGCGCTGATCATGATGCCGATGGCACTGGCGGTGATGGCCGGATGCGGCCTTGCCGAAGACGATCGCGAAGGCCTTGCCGGGGCGCTGCCGATCGGCATTGCCTTTGCCGCATCGATTGGCGGGCTGGGCACGATAGTCGGATCGC
>JBIPOX010000341.1:0-2623 GCA_044378785.1 Novosphingobium sp. | reverse complement strand
AGAAGGCCATGGCATTGGCGACCGTGTCGAGACCGGCAAAGAACAGGAGGATGCAATAAGACAAGGCCAGTTCGTCATCGACCGGCTTGCCGTTCACTTCCATCTTGGTGATGTAGGTGATGAGGTCGTCCCTGGGTTCGGCCCGGCGCTCGCGGATGCATTGCGTCACCAGTCGCCTTGCATCGCGCCCGGCATCGATCCGCTCCTGCATGTCGGTCGAACTGATCCCGGATGTGGCGATGGTCCGGTAAGTATCGAAGTCGGCCCGATCCAGACCCATCAGATCGATGAAAATCAGCACCGGCAGGCGCTCGGTCACTGTCTTGAAGAAGTCAGCCTCGCCCAGGTGCGCGACATTGTCGATCAGCTCGATCGCCAGATCGCGGATCTGGCCAGCGCGGCGAGTCATCTGGCTGGGGGTGAACACGGTGTTGAGCGGCCCGCGCAGGGCGGCGTGGTCGGGCGGGTCGTAATTGAGCGGAGCGGACCGCGTCATCTGCGCATCCTCCGGCCGCTCTGGAATGCCCATCTTGACGCTGCTGAACAAGTCGGTGCGCTTTGCAGCATCGACGATCGCCTCGTAGCCCTGGATCACCCAGTAGCCGCCCAGCGACGTGCTCCAGAACGCATCGGGCGCGGCATCGCGCAGCTCGACCATGGCTTCGGGAATGCCGCCCGCGCTGGCATAAAGTGGGTCGTCGTAGAAATCGAATTCGAAGACCAGAGCCGGATCGATGCCCTTTGGCGGGGCCTTGCCTGCAAGTGTCGCCATGATCTGCCTCCTCGTTGGTTCAGGCCGCGTCCCAGACAATCGGCAGCCGCCCGATCGACAGGACCGCGCCGCCGCGCATTGGTATCTCCTCGCCTGGCGCGATGCGGAAGGTAGGCAGGCGGCTGAGCAGTTCCTCGAAGAAGATAACGATCTCGATCCGGGCAAGATTGCGGCCAAGGCAACGGTGGTGGCCCGCACCAAACGCGATGTGGTTAATCCGCTCGCGGTCGATATCGACCTCACGACCGTGCGGGAACATGCGCTCGTCGAGGTTGGCCGCCGAATAGTTGAGCAGCACCGGATCGCCTTCGCGCAGGTTAAAGCCGTGCCATGTCTCGTCCCGGGTCACTGTGCGCATCACCGGAGCGACGGCATGGCGGCGAAGCAGTTCTTCCATTGCGTGGGGAATTTTGCCTGGCTCGTCGCGCAGCCGTTGTTGCAAGTCCTGGTCGAGCGCCAGATAGCGCACCGCGAAAGTCATTGCATTGGCCACGGTGTCGAGCCCGGCGATGAACAGCAATTCGAGATAGGACAGCGCCAGATCGTCCGAAACCGGCTTGCCGTCGACCTCCAGCTCCAGCAGCCGGGTAATGAGGTCGTCGGCCGGATTGGCGCGCCGCTCGGCGATTTCGGCCTTGAGCAGCTGATAGGCCTGCAACATCGATTCAAAGCGAACGTCGCGATCGGTCTCGGCCACCGCCGCCTTGGCCAGCGCGCGATAAAAGCGATAGTCCGACCGCTTGAGCCCCATGATGTCGATGAAGATCAGCACCGGCAGTGGCTCGGTGACTTCATCGAAGATGTCGGCCTTGCCATTGGGCCGGACTTTCTCGATCAGTTCGACCGCCAGCTGCTTGATCTGGCCCGCCCGCTGGTTCATCGCCGCGGGAGTGAACATCGGATTGATAGGCGCGCGCAGCGCAGTGTGTTCGGGCAGGTCGTAATTGATCGGCGTCAGCCGCCGCCGCGGGCGGTCGTCTTCGATGCGCGGGATGCCCATCTTGGTGGCTGTGAACAGGTCGCTGCGTTTGGCTGCCTCGATGATCGCGTCATAGCCCTGGATTACCCAGTAGCCGCCCAGCGCCGTGCTCCAGAACATGTCGGGGGCACGCGCGCTCAATTCACCCATTGCCTCGAAGATGCCGCCAGCGCGCTTGTAGATGGGATCACTGTAATAATCGAAATCGATCACCAGCGCCGGGTCGAGGCCAGGCGGGACAGGGGCGGTAGGTGCAATGGTCGCCATGGCTTGTTCTCTCCCGTGAAAGCCGGATATCGGCTGGTCAGCTATCGAACACGATCACGCTGCGCGCGACATCGCCCGCCATCATCTGGTCATAGCCCCGGTTGATGTCCTCGAGCGCGATGGTCTGCGAGATCATCTCGTCGAGCTTGAGCTTGCCGTCGAGATAGAGCTGCGCATATTGCGGGACCGCGATCTGGAACGGCACCGAACCCATCAGCGAACCGCGGATTTCGAGCTGCTGGGCCATCACCATCACGCCCGGCACCTTGAACTGCGAGGTCAGCGGCGCCATGCCGACGATCATCAGCGTGCCAAGGCGGCGCAGCATCATCAGCGCCTGTTCCTGGGTTTGGGCAAGGCCGATCACTTCAAAGGCATAGTCGGCGCCGCCGCCGGTGAGCTCCTTGACTTCGGCAACCGCGTCCGGGCCACCCTTGACGCAGTCGGTTGCGCCGAACACGCGCGCCAGTTCGAACTTGCGCTCGTTGAGATCGACCGCGACGATCCGCGCGGCACCGCAAAGCTTTGCGCCCTGAATGACATTGAGGCCAACCCCGCCGCAGCCGACCACGACCACAGTGCTGCCCGGCCTGATCTTCGCGCCG
>JBIPOX010000208.1:0-3845 GCA_044378785.1 Novosphingobium sp. | reverse complement strand
GGTCGGCGTGTCGTCCTTGAGGATCACCTCGCCAGAGACGATCGTGTAGCGATAGCCTTGCGCCTGCTGGTCGAGCCGCCTGCCGCCGCCCGGCAAGTCCGAGACCACGCGCGGTGCCTCGAGGCGGATCGCGGCATGGTCGATCACGTTGATGTCGGCCTTCATGCCTGGCGCAATCACCCCGCGATCGGCAAAACCGATTACCGAGGCGGGCTGCGAGGTCATTGACTTTATTGCCTGGGCCAGGGTCAGGCGGCGGCCGTCGCGGTCGCGCGCCCAGTGCTGGAGCACGAAGGTCGGATAGGTCGAATCGACGATCAGGCCATAGTGCGCGCCGCCATCGCCAAGGCCCATGACGGCGTTCGGGTCGTCATAGAAGCGCCAGAGGTGATCGAGCGTGTCCTCGGGGTAATTGGCGAAAGCGACCAGCAGGTAATTGCGGCCGTCGTCCTCGAGCAGCAGGTCATAGGCCAGGCTTTCGGGCGATACGCCCATCGCCTCGGCCCGGTCCTTGATCGACTGGCCCGGCTCCGGCTCATATTTGGGCCGTGCCGAAAGCTCGAACATGACATGGTAGTTGTTGCGGGTCAGGGCAGTCAGCGGGATGATCGCATCATCAGGCGTTTCGGTCAGGATCGCGTGCTTGACCTCGCTCTTGCGCAGTTCTGCGATGCGCTGCTCGATCGGCAGATGGGCAAGCTTCTTATAGGTCGGGCAATCGGCCCAGGGGTTGCTGGTCAGGTCGAAGCTGGCGAGCATGCCGACCGGGCGCGGCGCGAACTGGGGATGCAGTTTCGGGCCTTCGCCGCTGGCGTTGTAGGCATCGACCAGGTCCATCAATTCGACCCAGAAGGCCTTGGCCTTGTCGGAGCGGCCGGGCACGATGCTGAAAGTTACCGGCTGCCCGGTTTCTGCCGCGATCTTGCGCATGATCTCGAAGTCGGCCTCGGGCGGATTGCCGTTCATGCCAAATTCGGGAAGCACCTGGACCAGGCCGCCGCCGGCTTCGCGTACGCCCTGTGCCAGCGCGACAAGCTCCTCGGCGGGCGCATCGAAGCTGGGCACCGGTTCGCCATCGGCGCGCCGGTCGATCAGGGTGCGGCTGGTAGCGACGCCGATTGCGCCTGCTGCCACAGCCTCGCGGGTCAGTTCGCGCATCGCCGCGAGGTCTGCCTGAGTGGCGCGCTCGCGGTTGGCCCCGCGCTCGCCCATCGCATAGACCCGGATTGGCGAGTGCGGCGCGAATACCGCAATGTCGATGTCGCGCCGACGGGTCTCGAGCGCTTGCATGAACTCGGGGAAGGTCTCCCATTCCCAGGTCAGGCCCTCGACCATGACGACGCCGGGAATGTCCTCCACCCCTTCCATCGTCATGACCAGCAGGTCGCGGTCGGCCGGGCGGCACGGTGCAAAGCCGACCCCGCAATTGCCTGCCACCACGGTAGTGACGCCGTGGTTGGACGAGGGACTGAGCCGTTCCGACCAGATTGCCTGCCCGTCGTAATGGGTGTGCAGGTCGATGAAGCCGGGCGTGACGGCAAGGCCGCGAGCGTCGATCTCCTGCGCGCCGCTCCCGGCGACAATGCCGACCGCGACAATCTTGCCTTGGCTGATCGCAACATCGCCCTCAAACGGCTCTGCCCCGGTTCCGTCGACGATCAGGCCGCCGCGGATCACCATATCGAATTGCTGTGTCACTGGCTGCGCTCCTTAAGCTTTTTCGCCGAACATCCGGGTGGCCATGCCTGCCATGATCGCTGGCCATGGATTGGTGCCGCTGGCGCGCCCATTGGCGATGGCCTGGGTCAGCCTGGTCAGCGCCTCGCCCTCGTGGTTGGGCAGGATGTAAAGCTCGCCCTGGTCGGCTGCGTCGAACACCCGGCGGGCCAGTTCCTCGGGCGCAAGCGCGCCGTCGAGCGCGCTGGCCATCGTCGCCTCGATGCCGCGCACGGTGGCATTGGCGTGGCGCGACTCGCGATCGAGGCCGAGCGCGGTCGGGCTCGTTTTCTCGGGGTTCATAATGTCGGTGCGCACCATGCCGGGCATGACAATGGTGACGCCGATGTTGCCGATGCCCTCGGCAATCATGTCAAGATAGAGCGCCTCGGTGATCGCGAGCGCGGCATGTTTGGTCGGCGAGTAGCTGGCATAACCGGGATAGACCGAGATGCCCGCTGCCGAGGCAATGGTGATGACGTGGCAGGGATCGCCCTGCGCGATCATGCCTGGCACGAAGGTGCGGATGCCATGCGCGACGCTCTTGAAATTGAGGTCGATGATCCAGTCCATCTGCGCCGCGCTCGTCTCCCAGGCGAGACCGCCGACAAAGGCACCGGCATTGTTGACGAGCAGGTTGACCTTGCCGAAGCGTTCGAGCGCCCTGTCGCGCAGCGCTACGATGTTCGCCTCGCTGGTGACGTCGGCCAGCACCGGCAGCACATTGGCACCCTGGCCTTCTAGACGCTTTGCAGCCTCGGTCAGCGCCTCCTCGCGGATGTCGGATACGACCACGCTCATCCCCCGGCGCAGCGCCTCTTCGGAGAGGGCGTAGCCGATGCCGCTGGCAGCGCCAGTGATGACGGCGACGCCACCCTCGCGGATCGCGCTCACGCCGCTTGCTCCACTTTGCCGGAAGCCAGGTCAAAGCCCTCGAAGCCGTTGGCGGCGATCGCGTCGCAACGCGCCGAGTAATTGTCGAACCCGCCCAGATAGGCAAGGAACAGGCGCGGCTTGCCCGGCACGTTGGCACCCATGTACCAGCTGTTGGCCTGGGGAAACAGCGTGTAACCCGCCACTTCCCTGGTGTGCTCGGCCCAGGCGTGGGTCGCATCGCGACGCGCTTCGATCCGCCCGACGCCCTGCTCGCGCAAACTCTCGATCGAGGTCGCGATCCAGTCGACATGCTGTTCGATCGAGACGATCATGTTGGTCAGCACCGAGGGGCTGGATGGGCCGTTGACCGTGAACAGGTTGGGAAAGCCCGGCATGGCAAGGCCAAGGTAGCTTTCCGCGCCGTCTGCCCAGGCGTCCTTGAGCGCCTGGCCGCCGCGTCCGACAATGCCGAGATTGGTCAGCGGGCCGGTCATCGCGTCAAAGCCGATCGCAAAGATGATGAGATCGGCCGGATAGTGCTTCGCGCTGGTCTCGAGCCCGGTCTCGGTAATGCGGACAATCGGCTCCTCGTTGATGTCGACAAGATCGACGTTGTCGCGATTGAACGTCTCGAAATAGTCGCTGTCGAGGCACATCCGCTTCGATCCGAGCGGGTGGTTCCTGGGGATCAGCTTTTCGGCGGTTGCCGGGTCCTTGACGGTTTCGCGGATGCGGGCGTGGACGAATTCTGCAGCGAGCTGGTTGGTGTCCTCGCTCATCATGATGTCGCGAAAGCAGCCCTGGATGTTCCAGCGGCCCAGCTCCCAGGCCTGCCGCAGGCGCGCCTGCTGCTCTTCGGGGTTGAAATCGGCGGCCGTCTGGTCGGTCTGCATTTCCCAGAGCTGACCGCCGCGCGTTTTCTTGAGCTGGTCGAGATAGCCAGGATAATCGGCAAACACCTGCTTGCGGCGATGTTCGGGCAGGGGGCCGTTTTTGGCAGGCACCGAGTAGTTGGCGGTGCGCTGGAACACGGTGAGATGGCCTGCGGTGCTGGCCACTTCGGGGATCGTCTGCACGGCTGACGAACCCGTGCCGATCACCAGAACGTTCTTGCCTGCCCAGTCGACCTGCTGCTTCGGCCAGGCGCCGGTCTGCACCCATTGCCCCTTGAAGCTGGCCAGGCCCTCGAAGTCGGGGTCCTTGGGCACCGAGAGACAGCCCACCGTTGTGACCAGCCATTGGCAGGTGATCGC
>JBIPOX010000036.1:0-8006 GCA_044378785.1 Novosphingobium sp. | reverse complement strand
TTGGTCCACATCGTCGAACTCCGGAAGTTTGTTGCAAAACCCCAGAATCAACGATCAGGCACGGCGTCAAGCTAACCCGCTGATACTACTCAACTTAGTTTCGGATCAGGCTCTGACAGATTGGCTTGACGAGTGCGCAGGCCAGCGTTTCGTTTGGTGCGTTAAGCGTCTGACGGCAAACGACACGCAAGCCAACGGTTCGCATCAAGCGGGGCCGCACGTCGCCAAAGAATTCCTGTTTCGACTTTTCCCTTCGATTGCGCGACGCGATATCAAGAACCCGGACGTCCGCTTTATGCTTCACGTTAATTCACATTCGGACAGCCGCGAAGTTCGCGCGGTCTATTACAATAACAAATTCCACGACAATCCCACAAGCGGACGAAACGAAGCTCGCATAACGGGCTTCGGAGGCTCGATGTCGGCATTGCTCGATGCCGAAAGCACAGGCGCGATTGCGGTTTTCGCGTTTGAAATCGGCAACGATGATGCGGCGACAGAATGCCATTTGTGGGTATGCCGCCACGAGACCGAAGAAGATATCGTCGAGGATCGGGTTGGGCCGGTTGAACCTGGCAAGGCCGCGATTTGGCCCCCGACGCAGCTTTCCCTGACCACAAGCCCAGCACCGCGCAATTCGTGCTATCTCGACGACAGCGAGATTCCTTCGGCTTGGCTCGCGAAGTTTCCGACTGGATTGCAGCTTGTCGCCAAGTCTATTGAACTTCGGTCGGATACGGCCTTGACCCCGGATCAACGGCTCCTGCGGCGACGCGCTTGCGAGTATGAGATTTTCCTTAGTGTCGAACGCGCTGTGGAAATGCCGCATATCCAGGCGGGGTTCGGGACAATCGATGCCTTCGTTGCTCGCGCGCAAAGCATCCTTCAGCGGCGGAAGGCGCGTGCGGGACGTTCACTGGAATTGCACACGAGGCAAATTTTCATCGAAGAACGCTTGAAGGAACACGAACACTTTTCGGCGCAACCGGAATCCGAAGCGAACAAACGCCCCGATTTTGTTTTCCCATCCGAAGCGGCATATAAGGACGGCAGCTTTCCGGCCGATAAGCTGCGAATGCTCGCCGTCAAAACGACGTGCAAGGATCGTTGGCGTCAGATCGTAAAGGAGGCTGACAGGATCGACGAAAAGCATCTGCTAACTTTGCAGGAAGGCGTGTCCGAAAATCAGTTTCAAGAGATGGTGGACGCCAAGGTTCGGCTCGTTGTGCCCGCCAAAATCATCGAATCATATCCGAAGTCGATCCGGCCGCACCTGCAAACGCTTGAAAGTTTCATCGGCGACCTTCGATTGCTGTATGTCTGAAGGGTAGATCACCTGTTCGGGCGCTACGAGGCGCTGGTCAATCCGCTCGAACGGATCGGCGCGGCAAAAACAAGCGCGTGGCGCGCGCCGCGAAGAACCGATAACCCCCTGTCCTACAGCCCCCGCCGCGTGCCATGGTGCGCCGATGTGCCGCTTGCCCGCCAGCCCGTGAGCCCGCCCCGGCTCTCGCTTGCCACCATGAAAGGCCGCCCGGCGTGCGCGGCTTTCGTGTTTTCGCGCCCGGCAGGTCGCCAACTTGTCCTTACGATGGTTCACTTGGGTAAAGTTTGCGAAGTTCGCCGTGGCCAGTCTGGCTTAACCTGTTGTGCAACAGGCAGTTTTTCGCATCGCGGGTTGCCGGAAAGTTCTTTTGTACTGGCCGCGATACCATGCCATAGCTGGACTTCGGACAATAACAACCGGAGGGGAATTGAGCGATGACACTGCGTCTTCTCGACGGCAAGAGCGCCGTCATCACGGGTGCGGGATCGGGCGTGGGCAAACAGGCCGCGCTGCTGTTTGCCGAGCACGGCGCAAGGGTGGTCTGCGCCGACGTGCGGGAGGACTGGATCGCGGAGACCGTCGCGCAGATCCGGGCGGCAGGCGGCGAGAGCGAGGCGATCTGCTGCGACGTCAGCAAACGCGCCGATGTCGATGCTGCGGTCGCCCGGGCGGTTTCTGCCTTCGGGCGGCTCGACGTGATCTTCAACAATGCCGGGGTTTCCTCGCCGCTCAGGGAAGGCGGAGGCATGAAGAGCTTTGCCGAAGCCAGCGACGAGGACATCGACCGGCTCTACGCGATCAACGTCAAGGGCGTGCTCTATGGCTGCCAGGCCGCGATCCGCCAATTCCGTGCGCAGGGCGGCGGCGGCGTCATCGTCAACACTGCCTCGGTGGCGGGCATGATGGGCTGGGGCGGGGCGCTCTATGGCTCGACCAAGGGCGCAGTGGTCAACCTGACCCGCAGCCTTGCGGTCGAGCTGGGGCCGGAGAACATCCGGGTCAACAATGTCTGCCCGGGCTCGATGGTGACCAATTTCGGGATCGGCGCGGCCGGGCCGCTACCCGATGCGGTGCTCGAGGGCATGGCCAGGATCCAGCCGCTGGGCCGGATCATCGATCCGTCCGAACCGGCGCGGGTGGCGCTGTTCCTTGCCTCGGACTGGGCGATCAACATCACCGGTATCAATCTGCCGGTCGATGGCGGGGTAGCCGCAGGCAGATAGCCGCCTGCCGGCATGGCTCAGGCCGATCCGCCCAGCGCCTGCCACAGCAGCACGCGCGCGCGCTGGGCCCTGCCTCGAGCGGCGGCAGCGCGTTCTCCGCTGGCGTCCGCCTGGCGCCGCGCCTCGAGCACGGTGAGGAAATTGGCGAGCCCGGCCCGATACCTGGTCGCCGCCAGCGCAGCGGCGCGGGTCAGTCCGGAGGCTTCCCGCTCGGCCGCGGCAGCTTCGGCATCGGCAGCCGCGATAAGCCCATAGGCCGCCTCGGCATCGCCAAGCGCGGTGTAGACGGTGCGCCGATAGGCCTCGAAGGCGGACTTCTTCGCGGCTGCTGCGCCGTCGATCTCGGCCTGGATACGGCCGAAGTCGAGCAGCGGTGCAGCGACCGAGGCGGCAAGCTGGCCAACCACGTTCTGGTTTTCGAACAGATCGCCCAGGCCAAAGGCGAGCAGGCCGATCCCGGCCGAGAGGCTAAGCCCCGGGAAACGGCGACGGGCAGTCGCTGCCAGATCGGCATCAGCGGCGCGCAGGCTTGCCTCTGCGGCTATCACGTCGGGCCGGTTGACCAGCAGCGCCGAGGGCAGGCTGGCCGGTGCAGCGGCATCGGCTGGCACTGGCGGCTGCTTGCCGAGCGCTGCCTCGACCTCGCGCGCATCGGTCGCCGTCAGGGTCACCAGTCGCCCGACCAGCCGCGCGCGTTCGTTGGCGAGCGCGGCCAAGCGGCTGCGCGAAGCATCGGCCACCGCCTCGGCCCGCACCCGGTCGAAGCCGGGCGCGATCCCGGCCTGTTCGCGCACTTGCGAAAGTCGGACCAGGTTCTGCGCCGAGGCAAGATCCTGTTCGAGCGCGACGCGACGGGTGTCCAACGTGCGCCGGTCGATCACGCTGGCCGCCACTTCGGATAGCAGCGCGATGCGAACCCCGCGTGCGGTCGCGGTTGCAGCATCGAGGCGGGCGACAGCGGCGCGCTGCTGCGCGCGCAGGCGTCCGAAAAGGTCTGCATCCCAGCGAGCGGTGAGATTGGCGGCATAGGCAACGCGTTCGGCATCGAAGGCGATTCCGCCGGGCAGGCCCGATCCGAGCTGGGCCGGGCTGGTGCGGCTGCCAGTGACCGAGCCGTTCGCGCCGATCTCGGGCAGCCGCTCTGCACCAGCGCGGTTCGCCCCGGCCCGCGCCTGCTCGATTCGCGCGGCTGCCTCGGCGAGGCTCGGATTGTTGGCAAGCGCACTGTAGGCGAGCGCTTCGAATGCCGGGTCTTGCGATGGAAGCAGCGCGTCCAGAGACTGGTCAGTGGCCGTGTCGGGCGCGAACAGATAGGCCTCGGGCAAGTCCGGCGGGGCGCTCGCCACTTGCGGCGGGGGACCAGCGACGCAGGCGGCAAGCGCCAGTGCGGCAGGTGCGACGGCGAGTATGCGCAACCTCATTTGGTGTCCTTGCCGGCGGCGATGTAGGCATCAACCTGCTGGCCCACCCGGAACAGGCCGTCGGTCTCGGGCAATGCATAGATAAGTTGCAGCACCCGCACGTCCACGCGCTCCTGCGCGCTATTGGTCAACGAACGCTTGGGCACGATCAGCGGCTCTGCGCGGACAAATCTGGCCTCGACCTGCCGTTCCGCCGCGCCGCGCGGGCTGACCGTGGCCGGAGCGCCAAGCGCGACACGTGGTGCCTGCTCCTCGTCAATATCGATGCGAACATGCAGCGGCCGGGTTTCACCCATCTCGACCAGGGCCGGGGCATTGCTTCCGCCCTGGGTGCTAACCAGTTCGCCGGGTCGGATATTGACCGACAGGATTTCGCCAGCGATTGGTTCCCGCGCTCGGCACGGTCGTCAAGGGCACCTTCGGCGCGGCGGTGATGAACGGAGCGCAGGTGTGCCGTCTGGTCGTCAACGCCACTGCCGCAGCGCAGGCGTCGCCGAGCGACGATCTCTCCCCGTCAACGCTGGTCATGGAACCTGGCAGTCATGCGCTCGATCCGCTCCACCAGACCATGCTGAGCGGCGCGAACCTGATCGCCTAAACGCGCTTCGCCCCGCCGATCCCCTCAGCTCGCGCGCAAGCCGCGCTTGTCTTCGCTTGATGCAAATGCCTATCATGGCATGCAAACCGAATCCGCCCACTAGAGGGCGGAGCGTGCGGAGTGGAAGCAAGAGCGATGAGCGTGACCGACGCCAAGCAATGCCCGGTGATCCACACCAACAGCGACGCATTCTATCTCGACCCCGATTCGGTGCTGCCGCCCGGGCCGAGACCGGAAGTCGCGCGCAGCGAATATGGCATCGAACTGCTGAGCTATCCGGCGGTGCGTCAGGGCTTTCGCGACAAGCGCATGCAGCCGCGCGATGCCGCCTATTTCGAAGCGCTGGGCGCAACCGAAATCATCGTCGAGTTCATCCGCGAGGGCAATCTCAACTTCATGGCCCCCGACAAGCATGACCGGATCCGCCCGATCCTGGTCAAGGCCTTCACTACGGGCCGCGTCGAGAGCTTCCGGCCGAAAATGCGGCGGATCGCCAACACGCTGATCGACCAGTTCATTGCCCGGGGCCGCGCCGATCTTGTCGCGCAGTTCTGCCACGAATATCCCATCTCGGTGATCGCCCAGTTCGTCGGCCTGCCAGGCGAGGACGTGCCGGATATCGCGCTGGCAACGATGCATCTGCGCATGCTTGGCCAGAAGCCGTTCGAGCCTGGCATGCCAGTGCTCGAAAAGGCGCTGACCTATCTTTACGGCCATGTCGGAGCCCTGGTCGAACAGCGCCGCGCCGCGTCGCCGCGCGACGATTTTCTCGGTGCGCTGATCGCGCTTGCCGACGGCGGCGAAGACCTGTCGGACAAGGAGTTGATCTGGGGCGTCGCCTTTCTGCTGCTCGGCGGTCACGACACCACCCGCTATACCCTGTCCGGCTGCCTGATGAGCATTTTCGAGACCGGCATGTGGGAAGCGCTGGCCAGCGACCCCGCGCCGATCCCCGATGTCATCGCCGATTCGATGCGGCTGCATCCGGGCACGCCGCGCCAGATGCGCGTCGTTCACCAACCGCTCGAAGTGGCGGGCCACCGGCTTGAACCGGGCGACGTGGTTTCGCTCAACATGGCCATGGCCGGGCGCGACCCGCAGGTATTCGACCAGCCGGCCAGCCTGCATTGCCCGCGCTCCGATCCAGCTTATGATATCGGGTTTGGCTTTGGCCGCTATGCCTGCATCGGCCAGACCCTGGCCCGTGCCGAGATGGCCGAAGCGCTTGGGGTGCTGACGAGCCGCCTGACCCAGGTCGAGCTCGAAGCGCCGCCGCGCCTCAAGCCAACCGGCGTGGTCGCAGGATATGACGCAATTCCGGTTCGTTTCCGCGCGCGAGAGGGCTGAAACAATGGGCGAAGCATCCACAATCGGACAAGACGGCGTGCTCCCCGCGCATGTCCCCGCCCATCTCGTCAAGCCATTCGACTTTCGCTATTCGCCCGAGGTAGCCCGCGATCCCTGGACCTATTTTGCCGAGGCAAGCAAGGGCGAGCCAGTGTTCTGGACCCCTTGCAACGGCGGCCACTGGGTAGTCAGCGGCGCGAAGATCGTTGACGAGGTGTTCCGCCGCCACGAGCTGTTCTCGAACGGGGTGGTAACGATCCCGGCCCCGCCGCGTCCGCAATCGATCCCTTCGGGCCTCGATCCGCCAGAGCACGGCAAGTATCGCAAGATCCTCTCGCAGCAGGTATTCACGCCGCGCGCGCTGGCCCCGATCGAGGCCTATATGGACGAGGTTTTTGGCGCAATCCAGGCGCAGCTCACGCCGCGCGGCCAATGCGAATTCATTGCCGATTTCGCGCGCCCGCTGCCGGTCGCGCTGGTGCTCAAGATCATGGGTCTATCGTCGGAGCGGCAAGACGATTTCCGCGAATGGTCGCGCCAGATGTTTCACGGCGACACCGTCGAAGAACATCTCGAGGGCTATGCGCAGGTCCGCACCTTCCTCGACAGCTGGGTGGGCGAACGGCGGAAAGCTGCCGCCGAAGGTAGCCTGCGGCCCGAAGATACCAGCACTTTCGTCGAAGCGCTGACCCAGGGTCGGGTCGACGACCGACCGCTCACCCATGCCGAGATGCAGTCGATCTCCTTGCTGATGCTGGGTGCGGGGGTCGATACCCTGACCGCGCAGATGGGCCATGCCATGCTGCATTTCGCCACGCACCCGCAGGACCGCGAGAGGCTGGTCGCCCAGCCGCAACTTGCCGTCCACGCGGTCGAGGAATTGCTGCGCCGCTATGCGATCGCCAACATCACCCGGGTCGTCGCGCGCGATCAGGTGTTCGAGGGGGTGACCATGAAGAAGGGCGACTTGGTGCTCTGCGCCGCCGCGATGGGCGGGCTCGACGAAGACACCTATGCCGATGCGCTGAGCGTCGATGTCGATCGCCTGCAATCTTTCCGCCACACCCCGTTTGGTGCCGGTCCGCATATTTGCCCGGGCGCCTATCTCGCCCGCACCGTGCTGCGCGCCCTGATCGAACGGCTGCTGCCTGCGCTGCCTGGCCTGCGCCTCGCCGAGGGCGCGCAATACTCTTATGTCTCGGGCGTCACTATCGGCCTCACCCGGTTGCCGCTGGTTTGGGACAAGAGCTGAAAGGAAAAATTGATGCTGCGCTATGACGGCAAGGTCGCCGTGATCACTGGCGGCGGTCGCGGGCTTGGCCGTGCTCATGCCGAGGAACTGGCTGCGCGCGGCTGCAAGGTGCTGATCAACGATGCCGCGCTCGATCCGACCGGTCGTGAAGGCCAGCAAGGCGATCCGGCCAGCGATGTCGCCGCGGCGATCCGCGCGGCCGGAGGCGAGGCCCTTTCGCACAAGGGCGACGTACGGACCTGCTGCCCCGACCTAGTCGCAAGGGCGCTCGACGCCTGGGGCCGGATCGACGTAGTGATCGTCAATGCCGGGGGCAGCCATGGCGGCCTATTCGCCGACATGCCGGGTCCGGCCTGGCACGCCGCTTTCGATATTCACGTGGCCGGCACGGTCGAACTGGCGCGGGCAGCATGGCCACATCTGGCCGCAAGCGGCGCGGGCCGGGTGCTGACCACCGCCTCGAACGGTATGTTCGGCAATCCCTATTCGACCAGCTATGGCGCGGCGAAGGCGGCGATCTTCGGCTTTACCAAGGGCCTGGCGCTGGAGGGAGACCCGCTGGGCATTCATGTCAATTGCATCCTGCCCGCTGCCTGGTCGCGGCTGACCGCGCAGATCCAGGATCCGTTTGCCACCGAAGTGCTCGAAAACCGGTTCGGACCGGAACATATCGCCCGCTTCGCTGCCTGGCTGCTGCATGCCGATACGCAGGTGAACGGCGAGGGCTTTTTCCTTGGCGGCGGCAGCGTGCAACGCGTCACCTATGCGCTGGGCGAGCCGGTGGTGCTGGGCGAGGACAGCGCCGAAGACTGGGCGCGGCAGGAAGCGGTGCTGCTGT
>JBIPOX010000035.1:0-8009 GCA_044378785.1 Novosphingobium sp. | reverse complement strand
GGCGGGTAGTAGGTCACTTCGACGCCAAATTTCTTGAGGAATTCCTCACAGAAGGCGCGGGTAGGGCCATAGAGGCTGTCGACGATCAGCAGGTGGTCTCCCGCCGAGAGGAAAGCGGTCAGCGAAGCAGCAATCGCGCCGAGCCCGCAGGAGGTCACGACCGCGCGGTAGCCGCCTTCGAGCAGCGTCATGGCGTCCTCGAGCGCGCGGGTGGTGACTGTGCCCTCGCGGCCATAGGTAAAGCCGACATAGGCACCGCTGGCCGGGTCCCTGCGGGTTTCGAGCAACTCGTCGAGACTGTCGAAGATCACTGTCGAGCAGTGGTAGACCGGCGGGTTTACGACGCCGTGGTTGGCATCGGGATCGCGCCCGACATGCAGCACCTGGGTGTCGCGGCGATAGTCTGCAATATCGGTCATCGCGTCAAAACTCCCTCACACCCGCCTGGACGCCCACTTAGACAATCGTACCGGAATCGACGACCAGATCCTGCCCGGTGATCTGCGCGCCGCCGGGCGAGGCCAGATGGATGACCGCAGCCGCAACGTCCGCGCCAGTGACAATCCGGCCGAGCGCGGTCGATGCTGCGAAGCGGCCGATTGCCGCATCGACGCTTTCGCCGCGCGCTGCCGCTCCCGGCGCGAACTGGCTGCGCAGCCGCTCGCCCTCGATGCCGCGGGCGAGACCACATTGCAGGTGATCCCGTGCCTGGCGCTCTCCAGCGCGGCGGACTTGACCAGACCGCGCAGCGCCCATTTCGACGCTGAATAGATCGCGGCATTGGCAACGCCCTTGTGACCGTAGGTGCCGCCGATAACCACGACCCGACCGGAACCTGCCGCAATCATGTGCGGCATGACAGCCCGCATCGCGAGCAGCACGCCAGTGACATTGACGGCAAGACAGGCGTCGAGATCGGCCTTGGTGCTTTCCCAGACCGGCACGCCCGGGCCGCTTACCCCGGCGGTGCAGACAAGGATGTCGATGCGGCCAAAGTGCGCCATTGCTGCCTGGGCGGCCTGCTCCATCGCAGTCTCGTCGCCGACGTCGACGGCGAGCACCAGCGCCTCGCATCCCGCCTCGCGCACTTGCGCGGCGGTGATTTCGCCATTGCCAGCATCGCGTCCGACGATGGCGACATTCGCGCCTGCTTGCGCCAGCGCGAGTGCAAGTTCGCGCCCGAGGCCGCGGGTCGCTCCTGTCACCAGCGCGGTCTGGCCCGCAAGCAGCGCGCTCACCCGTTCGCCTCGTGCACCAGCCGCTCGGCGGCGAGCGTCAGGGTAAAGAACAGGTAGGCTGCGGTCGTGCTGGTCAGCACCGTCGCCCACATCAGCGGGAAATTCTGCACCGAATAGGAATCGAGGATCAGCAGGCCCAGACCCGGCGCGCCCGACAGCCATTCGGCGAACATTGCGCACAGGATCGCCGAGCCCGAGGCGATCCTGAGGCCGGTGAAGATATAGGGCATGGCAAAGGGCGCGCGCACTTTCCACTGGGTCTGCCAGAAAGTCGCGCCGTAGCTGTGCATCATCTCCAGGACATTGGCCGAAGGCGCGAGGAAGCCGCGCTTGGCCGAGAGCATGATCTGGAAGAAGGTGAGGAGCGCGACCATGCCTATGCTGATCGCCGGGCCACGTCCCAGGATCAGGATCACCAAGGGCGCGATCGCGATCATCGGGATCGTGCGGATCAGCACGATGATCGGCATCAGCGCCCGGCTTGCCCGCTCCGAGGCGATGAACATTACAGCAAGCGTGATCGCCACGGCTATGCTGATCACCATGCCGGTGGTGGTGCACACCACAGTAAAGATCGCGGCCCGCGCAACCTCTGCGAAATGGGTACCCAGTGCCGCCACTGCCGCAGCCGGAGGGGGCAGCAGATAGGCCGGGATGGCAAAAAACGTGACCATGAGCTGCCACAGCGCAGCAACCGCCAGCAGGACGAGCGCGAAATTGACCAGCCGCTGGCCGAACAGCTTGCCGGCGCTGCGCCACGGGCTTGGCCGCCGGACCAGGAGAGGGGCCGGCTCGCCGCTCACGTGCCGACCTCGCGTTGACCGCGATCGGTGACCGAGAGAAGCTCGAACAGGCTGACCAGCAGAAAGGCGCTGGCCGAGACGGCGCAGGCGACGATCACAGCACTCCACAACTCGATGACCTTGAGCCCGAACATGGCGTTGAGCATGAACACGCCAAGCCCGCGCTCGGCCCCGGTCCATTCGGCAATCAGCGCGCCAAGAACGGCAAGCGGAGCGGAGATCTTCAGGCCAACGAACAGGTAAGGCAGGGCATAGGGGAAAGCGAGCAGGCGAAAGCGCTGCATCGGGCTGGCGGCAAGGTTGACGAACAGCTCCTCCGCGCTGGTCGGCGGGGCCTTGAGCCCCTGCACGAGCGAGACGAAGATCGGAAAGAAACAGATCACCGTAGTGATCGTGATCCGCATCGGCAGGGTCAGGCCCATCCAGATCACCAGGACCGGGGCAAGCGCGATCATCGGCACGCTGTCGATCACGGTGCCTATGGTCATCACGGTCGGCTCGATCCGGCGATAGATCGTCACCAGTGCGGCCAGGGCCAGCGAGACCAGCAGCGCCAGCAGGTATCCGGTGACAGCGACCAGCAGGGTCGGTTCGAGATGGTGCCACAGCACCGACCAGTTGGCCATGACCCCGCCTGCGATCTGGCTGGGCGAGGCGACTGTCCTGGGGGTCCATCCGGCCACGACGGCAAGTTGGGCAAGGCAGACAAAGGCAATCATGGTTGCCGCCGGTAGCAGCGCCCGGCGCAGGCTATTCATCGAGCATGCCCAGTGCCTCGCCAAACAGGCTGGCGCGCACCCGCTCGACTGCCTTGGCAAATTCGGGCGAATTCATCGCCGAGAGCTTGCGCGGGCGCTCGACCGGGACTTCGACGACGTCGATGATCCGCCCGGGCCTTGCGCCCAGGACGAAGACGCGGTCGGCCATGAACACCGCTTCCTGGATCGAGTGGGTGACCATCAGCGAGGTGGTGCGCGTCTCGGCCCGAATGCGCAGCAGTTCCAGGTTCATCCGATAGCGCACGATCTCGTCGAGCGCGCCGAACGGCTCGTCGAGCAGGAGCAGGCGCGGCGAGAGCACCAGAGCGCGCGCAATCGCGACGCGCTGTTGCATGCCGCCCGACAGCTGCGAGGGCCGGGCATGTTCGAAACCCGTCAACCCGACAAGCTCGATCAGTTCCTCCGGGCTGGCACCCGAAAGCCGACCCGATTTGCCGACCACTTCGAGCGGCAGACGGATATTGTCGAGCACACTGCGCCACTGCAGCAGTGTCGGATCCTGAAAGACGAAACCGATGTCATGCTCGCGCCTGGCGCGTTCGGGGGTATTGCCGCCAATCGAGATCGCGCCGCTGGTGGGCGGCAGGATATCGGCGATCATCCGCAGCAGGGTCGACTTGCCGCAACCCGACGGGCCGATCAGCGCGCCGAATTCGCCCTCGCTCAAGGTGAAATCGATCGGGCCCATGACCTCGATCATGCGGCCATCGATCGGAAAGCTCTTGGTTACGCCCTTTACCGACAGCTGGCCGGTGCGGTCACTCGTCGCAACGACTGGATTTTCGGCCTCGGGACGGTTCATGCTGATCGGACTGCCCTATTCGCGTGTTCGCAAGGTATGCCAATTTGGCCGATGTGCGATGCCCGAAAGGCTACGGCAGAACCTGCCTCGATCACAAGCCCAATGCCTCGCGGACCACGTCCTGGGTCATCAGCCTGTCTGGGTCAATCTGCATTCCCGCCGGGATCGTGCCGGAGTCCCGCGCAAGCCGGATGTGGCGCTCGAACACTGCCGGGTCCAGCCACAGCATGCCTTTGGTCAGGGCATCGCCGGTCTTGACATAGCGCACGATGGTTTCGGCCTGGAGGGTCTGTTCGGCAAGGCTGCGGCCCGGATCGGCATATTTGTCGACCACGATGCGGGCGGTGTCGCGTGGGTGATCGACCATCCATTGCCAGCCGGCAATCAGGGCGCGGGTATAGCGCACGAAGACCTCGAAGTCCTTCTCTATGCGGTCCTGCCGCGCGATCAGCAAGGCCCCGTAACCGGGTGCGCCGATTTCATCCATGTGCAACTGGTGGGTAGCAAAGCCCGAAATGGTCAATGCGGGCACGGCGGTTGTCGCCCAGTTGAAATAGGCGTCGATCTGTCCTTCGGCGAGCATCGCTGCATCAGAGCCGACCGGCACGAAGCGTACCCGGTCCGGATCGATCCGGGCTGCGCGCATCAACGCGCTGACCTGGCCGCGGATCGAATTTGGCAGGCCGATGGTCTTGCCGATCATGTCGGCGAGCGAGCGGATCGGCTGCGATGCCGGGCTGCTTGCCATGCCTGCGCTTGCCAATGCCCACGATCACGGGCGCGGCTTGAGGACGCTTGCTCACGGCACTGCCGATGCGCCGCTCGAACTGTGGCTTCCCGAACTGGCGCGCCAGCCAAGGCTCGATCCCTATCTCAATGCCGCGCTCGCCTTTGCCCGCATGGCGACAGGCGGGATCTGCGCCACCAACCATTGCCACAACACGCAGGACAGCGCCCGCCTGCTCGAGGAAGCAACCGCAGTGTCGCGTGCCGCCGCGACGTCGGCATTCGGGTGGCATTCGCTTTCCCGTTCCAGGACCGCAATCCCAATGTCTACGGCGATCTGGACAAGTTGCTGGCGAGCCTGCCGGAGGCCGACCGACCGGCCTTGATCGCGCGGGCCGCGGCAATGCGCCCGCTCGCCGCCAACCTGGCGCTGATCGAGGAGGCGACCGCGCTCGAGCACGACACTTTCGTGCTGCAATACGGGCCGGTCGCGCCGCAGTGGACCACGCACGAGACCATGGCGGCGATTGCCGAGGCTTCGCGCGAGACCGGCAGGCGCGTCCACATGCACCTGCTCGAGACGCGCTGGCAGCGTGAATGGGCCGATCATCACTATCCCGACGGCCTGATCGTGTTTCTCGACACGCTGGGCATTCTCAGCCCCCGGCTGGCCGTCGCGCATGGCGTCTGGCTGCGCGAGGACGAGGCGGCGCTGCTCGCCGAGCGCGGGGTCACGGTCTCAGTCAACATGTCCTCCAACTGGCGGTTGCGCTCAGGTAGCCCGCCGATCACGGCGCTGCGGCGAGCCTGCGTGCCGCTCGGCTTCGGGCTCGACGGCATGTCGTTCGAGGACGACGAGGACATGCTGCGCGAGTTGCGGCTGGTCTGGCATGGGCAAGTGTCGGACCCCGGGGCAATGACTCCGGGCGAGCTGTTTTCAGCGGCAACCACCGGCGCGCGTCGCACGATTGTCGCTGACGAGGGCGGGGCGATTGCGCCAGGAATGCCTGCCGACCTGCTTACTCTCGATTTCGCTGCGATGACCTCGGACTGCGTCACCAGCCAGATCGACGTGATCGGCATATTGCTGACCCGGATGAAAGCCGCTCACTTGCGCCTGCTGCTGGTTGGCGGAAAACCGGTGGTCGTCGATGGGCGCTGCGTCTCCGTAGACGCCGATGCGCTGGAGGCCGAGCTTACCGCTGCTGCAAAGTCCGCGCTTGCTGCGATGCCTCCGGATACAGCGGCGATTGCGCGGCTGCGCGAGGGAGTGGCGAGCTTCTACGCGGCGGGCTGCCATTGCGCTGATAACGGCATCAGGCCCTAGCGCCGGATAATCGTCTCGAACCGTTCGGCAATGGCGCGAATGTCGAAGGCGCGCGCTGCATAGGCCCGGCCATTGTCGCCCAGTCGTTCGCGCAAGGCGGCATTGGCGGCAAGTTCGCGCGCGCGTTCGATGAGGGCGCTGTCTTCGCCCGGTGCTGCGACATAGCCAGCCTCATTGCTCGCAATCAGCCGCGCCGCGAGATTATCGGGCGGCACCGATGCCAGGATCGGGCGGCCAATCGCCAGGTAGCTGAGCACCTTGGAGGGCACCGAATAGATGCCTGCCTCCGCCTCGATCACTGCGACGAAAATGTCCGCGCCTGACAGCATCAAGGCAAGCTCTTCGATCGAAACCCAGGGATGAACGGCCAGATTGGCAAGGCCTTCCGCCAGCGCCTGACTGCCAAGGCCCGCCGCGACTTCGCCTTCGGAAAAGACATGGACCTGAGCCTCGGGCAAGGCGCGAGCGAGATCGATGAGCAACTGGGGATTGTGCTTGTAGCCAAGCGTGCCCGAATAGACGATCCGCAGGCCCGGCCCCGGCATGTGCCGGGCAGTGAAAGCATTGTCGCGCGGATGCAGCGGCAGCTCGGCCAGTGGCCCCCAGTTTTCGATCACGGTAACCTGGCCGGGAGGCACACCGCGCGCGGCGAGCAGCGGCCTGAAATCCTCGGTAATCGTCACGACGTGATCGCTCTGGCGCAGCATCGAGAACTCGAGGTGGCGATACCACGCCGCGACCAGGTGCCCGATCACCGGAAACTTGCGGGGCACCGCTGCGCTGATCGCCCGGCTATAGATATCCTGGAGCCAGAACACGAAGGGAATGCCCAGCCGCCTTGCCGCCTTGAGGAACAGGCGCTGAGTGTCGAGCGGTGCATTGCCGCCAATGATCGCATCGGGGCGCAGCTCGGCGCAAAGCCGGGCGAGTTCGCGGCCGATCTCGATCTCCTGCTGGCGACGGGTGAAGAACGAGCCCTTGGCGAAGGGTGCCCGGTTGCGCACCGGCGCGGTGTGAAAGGTAGGCGGATCGTCGGGCTGGACGGCGAGGTTGCCCTTGGGCGACTGGAAGCCTGCCGACCAGGAATGAAAAACCTCGTGCCCGCGCCGGGCCAGCTCGCGCGAGAGCTGCACCGAGAACGGATGCCCGGAATATTCGAACACGAGAATGCGCATCAAATCAGCGTCTTGAAATGGGCGTCGAGCCGTTCGAACCCCTCGACCATACGGTCGAGCGAAAGCTCCGTGTCAGCATAATCTGCGCAAGCCTTGCCGAGCAGCGCGCGCGGACCGGGTGCGGCCAGCGCCGCGCGCATGGCCTGCGCCAGCGCCTCGACGCTCTTACCCTTGACGCGAAAGCCGGTCTTGCCGTCAATCACATAGGCATGTTCGGGGTGATGGTGATGGGCGACAGGATCGTCGAACAGCATCACCGGTACGCCATGGGCCAGCGCGTGGTTTACACTCAGGCCGGCGCTGCCGCCTATAACCATCAGGCTGGCACCCTGCAGGACTTCGCCGATTTCGCCATCGTCATAGATCTCGCCGCGCCAGGCCACGCTGCCGCTGCTCTCGGCCGCCAGTCGCTGTACCGTTGGCCGGTCGGGCCCGTCGCCGATCACTGTCAGGCGCGCGCCGGGAAAGCTGTCGCGAATGCGCCCGAAGGCCTCGATCACACGCGGTACATGCTTGTCGGCGGTCAGCCTGCCGAGGCAGACGAGATGGGGGGCAGAGGGATCGCGCGGGCTGGTGTCTACGCCTCGCCCAGGCAAATGATTGATTTCCAGCGTATTACGCGCGACGAAGACCGGCTTCGCGCTGCCGAGCCGGTCGGTCAGGAAGCTGGCGCTCTCCTCGCTATAGGCAAGCTGCGCGTCGGCCCGGCGCATCAACCCGAGCCGCAATGCCTGTACCAGCCGATCCGGCAGCGACGAGAAGCCGCGCGAGCGGCTCCATCCCTGCGACCAGAACGCAAACGGCACTGGGCTGCCGAACAGGGCGAGCCACCAGACCAGGGTAAGTTGGGTCGCGAATTCGCAGACCAGCGCCTCGGGCCGGAGTTGTTCCAGGATCGGGCCAAGCGGCACATGGCCACGGTGTGGATTGCGCGAGGACAGGTGAAAAGGCAGCGCCTCAAGCCAGGGATGATCGGCGGGTCGAGCCAAGCTGAGGCCGGCACCGGGCGCGTCTTGCGCGCAAACCACGCGCCAGCCCAGGCGCCGGTGGAGTTCTTCGAACAGTGGAACGCGGTAATGCGGCACAACCCGCTGAATGATGACCGCCCTGACCACGCATTCTCCAGGCTGCCGCTACCTGCGGCGAGCGGACTCATTGG
>JBIPOX010000034.1:0-8050 GCA_044378785.1 Novosphingobium sp. | reverse complement strand
CGCCGGCAGGAACCACCGTCATCACTGGTGCATAGGGCGCGTCCCAGATCTCGGCTGGGTGCTCCGAAGTGGCGAAAACCACCGACGGCTCGGCAATGCGCGGGTCGCTCGGCGGCGGCAGGCTCTGCATGCCGACCATCGCCATGGTCCGCACCATCCGCACGCTTTCATCGACCATCGGAAGCGTGATCACATCGGTGAAGGCGCGCGATGCCTCGGCTGCCTTGCCCTGTTTGGCCAGGCACTGGCCCAGACCCGAGCGGGCGGGAAGGTTGAGATGCTCAGTGGCCAGAATCTCGCGATAGAGCGCATCGGCCTCGACGCATTTGTCGGCCTTGGCCAGTTCGCCGGCACTCTCCAGCTTGGCCGCAATCGCCTTGCGATCGGCCTCGGAAAGTCCGCGCGACTGCGCCAGCCAGGCGGCTTCCTGTGCTTCTCGGGCGGCATCGCGCGCGGCATCGTGCGCCGCGATCAGCTCGGCCGTGCGCGCCTTGATCGCTGCGACATCGGCGCTGCCATGTTCGGCCCGCCATGCGGCGTGTTCGCCATTGCGCTGCGCCAGCCAGCCTTGGTTTGCTTCAGCCATCGTCTCTCCTCCCCCAGCGATCAGAAGCGCGCCCAGCAAGGCCACTATTGCGTGCCTTGCCCTTGGTGAGCGCCGACCCATCGCCTTACATATTGGGATAATTGGGGCCGCCGCCACCTTCAGGCGCGGTCCAGTTGATCATCTGTCCCGGATCCTTGATGTCGCAGGTCTTGCAGTGGACACAGTTCTGCGCATTGATCTGGAAGGCCTGCTCGCCGGTATCGGGGTTCTCGACGTACTCGTAGACGCCAGCCGGGCAATATCTCGTCGAAGGTCCGGCAAACACCGGCAGCTCGACCCGGGTCGGATAGTCGGGGTCCTTGAGCACCAGATGGCAGGGCTGATCCTCCTCGTGATTGGTGAAGGAAAAGGCCACCGAGGTCAGCCGGTCAAAACTGATCTCGCCATCCGGCTTGGGATAGTCGATCGGCTGATAGAGATCGGCGCGCCCGGTCTCCTTGTAGTCGGGATGATGCGCCATCGGCTTCCACAGGCCAAACCCGAACAGGGTGCGCAGCCACATGTCCGCACCGGCGAGCAGCGTGCCCATCTCGCCGCCCCACTTGGCGACCATCGGCTCGGCGTTCTGGACGAGCTTGAGCTCCTTGGCGATCCAGCTTTCGCGCACTGCGGCGTCGTATTCGGTCAGCTCGTCATGCTCGCGCTCGGCGGCAATCGCGGCGGCAATCGCCTCGGCGGCCAGCATGCCGCTCTTCATCGCGGTATGGGTGCCCTTGATGCGCGGCACGTTGACAAAGCCCGCCGAGCAGCCCGCCAGCACGCCGCCGGGGAAGTAGAGCCGTGGCACCGACTGCCAGCCACCCTCGTTGATGACGCGCGCGCCATAGGCAACGCGTTTGCCGCCTTCGAGATAGGCGCGAATTTCGGGATGCTGCTTCCAGCGCTGGAATTCCTCGAAGGGAAAGACATAGGGGTTCTTGTAATCGAGCGCAGTGACAAAGCCGAGCGCGACCTGGTTGCCTGCCTGATGATAGAGAAACCCACCGCCCCAGCTGTCGCTTTCCGACATTGGCCAGCCCTGGGTATGGATGACCCGGCCCGGCTTGTGCTTGGCGGGATCGATGTCCCACAATTCCTTGATGCCAAGGCCATAGATCTGCGGCTCGCAATCGGCCTCGAGATCGAACCTGGCCTTGAGCTGCTTGGTCAGGTGGCCGCGCGCGCCCTCGCAGAACACGGTGTACTTGCCGTGCAGCTCCATGCCCGGCTGGTAATCGCCCTTGTGGCTGCCATCGCGGGAAACGCCCATGTCGCCAGTCGCTACGCCATAGACGCGGCCCTGATCGTCATAGAGTACCTCGGCGGCAGGGAAGCCGGGGAAAATCTCGATCTCGAGCGCTTCGGCCTGCTCGGCCAGCCAGCGGCACAGGTTGCCCAGCGAGCCGGTGTAATTGCCGTCGTTCGACATGAAGGGCGGCTGGATGATGTGCGGCAGCGAGAACTTGCCCTTTTTGGTCAGGTGCCAGTGCCAGTTGTCGGTCACTGGCGTATCGGCAAGGGGACAGCCCTGCTCGCGCCAGTGAGGCAGCAGCTCGTCGAGCGACTTGGGATCGATGGTCGCGCCCGAAAGGATATGCGCGCCAATCTCGGAGCCCTTCTCGAGAAGGCAGACCGAAAGCTCGGGATTGACCTGTTTGAGCCGGATCGCGGTGGAAAGGCCCGCAGGCCCGCCGCCAACGATCACAACGTCATAGGGCATCGATTCACGTTCGCTCATGGTCTTTTCCCGGTCTTGCGGTCCCTTGCGCGCGCTGGCGCGCGGTTTTTCACAGAACCGCCTTGATTGGTGCGAACGGGCAGGTCAAGACCGCACGATGGCACCCGAGCAGAATCCCGCGCTTGAAGCGCTGATCGGCGGCGCGCTCGACTGGTGGCGGGAAGCCGGGGTCGATAGCGCTTTCGCCGACGCGCCAACGCATTGGCTTGCCGTGCGACCCGACCCTGCCGAGGGTGCGCCGCAACCAGCGGAACAGCCGCGCGCAGCAGTTTCGGACAAGGCGCGTGCCGCTATGCCGGCAGCTTCGAGGTCAGCCGCGCCAAGGCTCGATCCCGCCACGATACCGTCCCGCCTGGAGGATTTTGCGCAGTGGTGGCTGACCGAACCGCTGCTCGCCGACGGACCAACCTCAACCCGCATCGCCCCGCGCGGCAGTCCCGGTGCGGAACTGATGGTGATCGTGCCCGAGCCCGAACGCGACGACGCCGACACGCTGCTCAGCGGCGCGCAAGGCCGCCTGCTCGATGCCATGCTCGCAGCATTCGGGCTTTCCCCGCAGCAAGCCTATATCGCCAGCGCCATTCCGCGCCATTTGCCCGGTGCCGATTGGGCGGCAATCGCCGCTTCGGGGATTGGACTTGCCCTGCAACGGCATGTCGCCCTCGCCGCGCCGAAACGCCTCGTCGTGTTCGGAGCAAGCATTCTGCCGCTTCTTGGACACGGCCCGCCTCAAGGCCCTGCCGATATACGAAAAATTAACCATGAAGGCGGGAATGTGCCTATGCTTGCCTGCCGCAGCCTGGCAGCGCTGCTCGAACAGCCGCGCTGGAAAGCACGGGTATGGCAAGCGTGGCTCGAACTGACCGGGTGACGGGCCGTTTGCGATAGGGGCTTCGCAGGGACACGTGGCGATGACACTGCATGCAATGACGCCAATCCGGGCGCGCCGGGCGAAGGTCGCCTTTGCCAGCCTTGTGCTTGGTGTCGTAGCGCTTGGCCCCTTGCCTGCACTCGCCAACAGCGCCGCGGCCGAGTATTTCCGCTCGCGCGCGGCGCGCACGGCAGTGCCCTCGGTGCTCACCCAGGCCGACCGCGACTATTATCGCCAGCTTGACGAAGCGATCGACCGCAAGGATTGGGCCAAGGTCCAGAAAATGCTCGGCGAACGACCCGACGGGCCGCTGCATCAGGATGTCCGCGCGCGCTACTTCCTCGCTCCCGGTTCGCCGAAGATCGAACTGAACGAGCTTGAGGCCTGGCTCCAGCAAGGCACCGACCATCCCGAAGCCGAGCGGATCGCCACGCTCGCTGCCAAGCGCGGCGCGACTGCCCTGCCCGGCCTGCCCGGCGAGCAACCGCTGCAGCGCCTGTCGGGCATCCCCAAGCGCGTCCGCCCCGCTCCGACCGGCGACGGCACCATGTCAGGCGGGACCGCGAACGCGATCCTCGAGAAGATCAAGAACGACGATCCCTTGGGCGCGCAACAGTTGCTCGAGGGTGTCGACCCCCTGCTCAGCCAGGAAGCCCGCGCCGAATGGCGCCAGCGCATCGCCTGGAGCTTTTACATCGAGAACCAGGACGCCGACGCCTATCGCCTCGCCCAGCTTGCCGCGCAAGGCAGCGGGCCGTGGGTTTCCGAGGCATGGTGGACTGCCGGGCTTGCCGCCTGGCGGCTAGGCGACTGCGCCGGAGCGGGCGATGCCTTCCGCGAAGCCAGCCAGCGCGCCACCAACGCCGAACTGATCGCTGCCAGCCATTTCTGGCGCGCGCGTGCCGCCGTACGTTGCCGCAAGCCCGAGCAGGCCAGTGCGGCGCTGCGGGCAGCCGCGCGCAATGACGAAACGCTCTACGGCATGCTCGCTGCCGAACAGCTTGGCCTGAAACTGCCCGCGCAGCATGGCGAGGCCGACTTTACCCCCGCCGACTGGCAGAAGCTGCGCGGCGTCAACAATGTCCGCCTCGCAGTCGGGCTAGCCGAGATCGGCGATGACACACTTGCCGACGAAGTCCTGCGCCATCAGGCCCGGATTGGCGATCCTTCGCTCTATACGCCGCTGACCCGGCTTGCCCGCGATCTTGGCCTGCCTGCCACCCAGCTTTGGATGAGCTATAACGCCCCGCACGGCGCACGGCCCGAACCGGCGACGCGGTTTCCGACGCCGAAGTGGACCCCGATGGGCGGCTGGCAGATCGATCCGGCGCTGGTCTATGCCCACGCCTTGCAGGAATCGCAGTTCCGCACCGCCGTGGTCAGCCCGGCAGGCGCGCGGGGCCTGATGCAGATCATGCCGGCGGCTGCTCGCGATCATGCCGGCGCGCTCGGCGTGCGCGGCGATGCGCGCGATCTCAACCGGCCCGAGACCAACCTCGCCTTTGGCCAGCGCCACCTCGAGATGCTCAAGACCGCAGGCGCGACCCAGGGCCTGCTGCCCAAGGTCATGGCTGCCTATAACGCCGGCCTCACCCCGATTACCCGCTGGAACAGCGAAGTGCGCGATCAGGGCGATCCGCTGCTGTGGATGGAATCGATCCCCTATTGGGAAACGCGCGGCTATGTGAACATCGTCATGCGCAATTACTGGATGTACGAGCGTCAGGCTGGCGGCCCTTCGGAAAGCCGGATGGCGCTGGCCCAAGGCATGTGGCCCAGCTTTCCGGGCCTGGCCGGAGCGCAAGGACGCCGCATGGCGCCAAACGGAGGACTTTTCGGTGGCCGTTGATCCCGAACGCGAATTCAAGCCCATCAACATCGCTGTGCTGACAGTGTCCGACACGCGCGGACCTGACGAGGACACCAGCGGCGACATCCTGGTCGAGCGGATCAAGGCTGCCGGGCACCGGCTTGCCGCGCGCGCGATCGAGATAGACGATGCCGCTCGGGTCGCCAGCCGGCTCAACAACTGGATCGACGATCCCGCGGTCGACGCAGTGATCGCCACCGGCGGCACTGGCCTTACCGGCAGGGACGTCACCCCCGAGGCGCTCGACCGGGTCAAGGACAAGGACATTCCCGGCTTCGGTGAAATCTTCCGGCTAATCAGCTATCGCACCATCGGCACCTCGACGGTGCAATCGCGTGCCTGCGCGGTGCTGGCGCGCGGCACCTACATTTTCGCGCTGCCGGGATCGAACGGGGCAGTCAAGGATGGCTGGGACGGCATCCTTGCCGAACAGCTCGACAGCCGCAACCGCCCCTGCAATTTCGTCGAGCTGATGCCTCGCCTGCTCGAAAAGTAGGCCAGTTTCCTCGGGTTCTGACCCTACTTGCGTGCTTGCTCGGCAAAGAAGGTCCGCATCTGGCCGAGCATGACCTGCCACCAATCGACCACGTCGGCGAAATTCGCCTTGGTCAGCCCGCCCACCGTAGTCACGTCATAGCTGAAAGCGAGCGTGCCGTTCTCGTTCGCGGCCATCTGGCTGAAACGCTTCGCGCGGTTCCACGCGTTGGCAAGTGCGGGAGTATTCTTGCCGTCATCTTCGAAGACGACGACAAAGCCCAATGACCGGCATTCCTTGCCGGACTTGCAGTCATTGAAATTGATCCGGAAATCGTAGCCCGCTGCTGCGCTCTCGATCATCGGGTCGCCGCTGTCGTGCTGCTTGAGTTCGGCGCGATAGCCCAGCTTGCGCAGTTCCTCTGCAACCGCCTGCGGCTGCGAAGCGCAGATCAGCCCGGCCGGGCAAGCGCCGGTATTCGCAGCCGCCGCGCTGCCCGAGGCGAGCGTAAGGCCCGCAACCAGCGCCGATGTCCATATCCGCTTCATCTCAGCCCCTCCTGCCCAACTTGGAAGAAAGGAATGCACGGATCGCCCTGTTCTTGTCAATTCGTTCGTTCGTGGTATGTTCTATTTGCGCGATGGATTTCCGCTCCCCAGTCAAAGGCCGCGGCGCGCCCGCGAACCGCGTGCCCGACCGCTTCGGCCTTGCCGCGCGCGAGGCCGATGGCGATTGGCGCGATGTGGAAGAACGTGTCGATGGACCTGTGGACAAGCTGCGCACAACCGTGACCGAAGAGCACCCGCGCTCGATCCTGAGCTTCAACACCTCGCCCGACATTCCGTTCGATCGCTCGGTCAATGCCTATCGCGGTTGCGAGCACGGCTGCGTCTATTGCTTCGCGCGGCCAAGCCATGCCTGGCACGACCTCTCGCCTGGCCTCGATTTCGAAACTCGGCTGTTCGCCAAGCCGCAGGCGGCAGGCCTGCTGCGCGAGACATTCGCAAAGCCCGGCTATCGCCCTGCTCCGATCGCGATGGGCACCAACACCGACCCCTACCAGCCGATCGAGGCGTGCTACCGGATCACCCGGCAGGTGCTTGAGCTGTGCCTGGAAACGCGCCACCCGGTGATTATCACCACCAAGTCGGACCGGGTGCTGCGCGATCTTGACCTGCTTGCCGAAATGGCCCGGCTCGGACTTGTCGCGGTCGGCGTCTCGGTGACCAGTCTTGATCCGAAACTCTCTGGCCTGCTCGAACCGCGCGCTGTCGCGCCCGCCAAGCGGCTAGAGGCGCTGGCCCGGCTTGCCCATGCTGGCGTGCCTGCGCACGTTTCGATTGCGCCGGTCATCCCCTCGATCACCGACGAATGGATCGAGGCAATCCTCGTGGCCGCCAAGGCTCGCGCAGTGACATCGGCAAGCTGGATCATGATCCGGCTGCCGCACGAGGTTGCGCCGCTGTTCCGCGCCTGGCTCGAAGTCCACTACCCCGACCGCGCTGCCAAGGTGATGGCGACGATCCGCTCGATCCGTGGCGGGCGAGACAGCGATCCGCGTTTCGGCAGCCGGATGCGGCCACAGGGGGTCTGGGCGGACCTCTATCGCCGCCGGTTCAACCTTGCCTGCAAGCGGCTGGGCCTCGAGACCCAGCGCGGCCCGCAGCTGGATTGCACGCTGTTTCGCCGGCCGGACCTGAGCGGCCAGCTCAGCCTGCTTTAGGCTCAGCCAGGCAGGACATAATCCGCGAACTGGTCGCGCAGGTCCTTCTTGCTGATCTTGCCGGTCGCGGTGTGGGGTATCGCATCGACAAATTCGACCGCTTCGGGCAGCCACCACTTGGCGACCTTGTCGGAGAGAAACGCAGTGAGCTCCTCGCCGGTCACCTCGCTGCCGGGCTTGCGGATCACGATCAGGATCGGCCGCTCGTCCCAGCGCGGGTGCGCCACCCCGATCGCCGCTGCCTCGGCCACGCCGGGATGAGCGACAGCCGCGTTTTCAAGCTCGACCGAGCTGATCCATTCGCCGCCCGACTTGATCACGTCCTTGGTGCGGTCGGTGAGTTGCACCGAGCCATCGGGGTGGATCAGCGCGACATCGCCGGTATCGAACCAGCCGTCCGGCCCGGCTGCATCGGCCTCGCCCTTGAAATAGCGCTGGATCGTCCAGTGGCCGCGCACCTGCAAGGCACCCGCGCTCTCGCCATCGCGCGGCAGGACCATGCTGGGATCGTCGAGGCTGACCGCGCGCACCTGCGAGCCATAGCCCGCCCTGCCCTGCAGCCCCTTGAAGGCGACCTTCTCGTCAAAGCTCTTGTCGTGCCAGTCGTGGGTCTCGTCGGACATGGTAGCGACCGGCGAGGTCTCGGTCATCCCCCAGGAATGGCAGACGCGAATTCCATCCTTCATCAGGCGCTCGATCACGCTGTTGGGCAGTGCCGAGCCTCCCGACATCGCACTGTGTATTGGCGGCATCTTCTGACCGGTGGCATCGAGATGCTGGAAGATCG
>JBIPOX010000018.1:0-10012 GCA_044378785.1 Novosphingobium sp. | reverse complement strand
AGCGGAAATTCATGGGGTGAGTGCGTTGCCGCCCCGCATTCTTGCCATTGCCGGTTCCGATTCGAGCGGCGGGGCCGGTATCCAGGCCGACATCAAGACGATCACCATGCTCGGCGGCTATGCGATGACCGCGATCACGGCCGTGACGGCGCAGAACAGCTTGGGGGTTTCGGCGCTCGAGGTGCTCTCGCCCGAAATGGTCGTGGCGCAAATCGACGCCTGCCTGTCCGATATCGGGGTCGACGCGGTCAAGATCGGCATGCTGGGCTCACCTGGCATTGCCAATGCGGTTGCTGACCGCTTGCAGGGGCTTGGCGCTCCCATCGTATTCGATCCCGTCATGGTAGCGACGAGCGGCGCGGTGTTGGCCGATACGCAGACTATTGCCGCCTTCGAGCGGCTGATGAAGCTCGCCAGCTTGACCACGCCCAATGTGCCCGAACTGGCTGCGCTCGGCGGCGAGACCGCGATGGCAGCGCGCGGCGTGGCGTTCCTTGCCAAAGGCGGCGATGCAGACAGTGAATTGATCGAGGATCGGCTCGTGGCCCCTGACGCAGCGCCGGTTGTCTGGCGCGCTGCCCGGATCGCCACGCGCCACACCCACGGCACCGGATGCACGCTTTCCAGCGCGATTGCGACTTACCTCGGCATGGGCCTGGACCTGACCGAATCGATCGGCAAGGCGCGTGAGTTTGTGCGGGCAGCGCTAGAAAATGCGCCGGGTTTCGGCGCGGGCCATGGCCCGATGGGCCATCAGGCGGTGCGCTAGGATCCTAGCCGCAATCCAGCCCGTAAAACCGGCTGATCGCGTGCCAGCCCTCCTCGGCCGTTTCCACCCAGTGGAACAGCTCGAGGTCTTCGGGATTGATCACGCCTTCCTCGGCCATTGCCTCGAAGTTGATGATCCGGTCCCAGTATTCCTTGCCATAGAGCAGCACCGGGATCGGCTTCATCTTGCCGGTTTGGATCAGGGTCAGCGTTTCGAGAAATTCGTCGAGAGTGCCGAAACCGCCCGGAAACACCGCCAGCGCCCGGGCGCGCAGCAGGAAATGCATCTTGCGCAAGGCGAAATAGTGGAACTGGAACGACAGGCGCGGCGTCACAAAGGGGTTGGGGGCCTGCTCGTGCGGCAGCAGGATGTTGAGACCGATCGATTCCGCCCCCATGTCCGCTGCGCCGCGATTGGCCGCCTCCATGATCGAGGGGCCGCCGCCCGAGCAAACCACGAACTGGCGCATGCCTTCTTCGACGAGCGCGTAAGAGCTTGCCATCTGCGCCAGCTTGCGGGCTTCCTCGTAATACTTTGCCTTGGCAACCAGCCGTTCGGCTACCGCCTTGCGCTCGGGTGTAGTCGCGGCTGCAAGCATGGCGTCGCAGGCCTCGGGCACCGGGATCCGCGCCGAGCCGTAGAACACCAGGGTGGAGCCTATCTGCGCTTCTTCCAGCAGCATTTCCGGCTTCAGCAGCTCAAGCTGGAAACGCACCGGACGCAGTTCGTCACGCAGCAGGAACTGGGTGTCGAGGAAGGCGAGGCGATAGGCGGCATGGCGGGTTTGCGGCGTATCGTGGGCATGGGCCTCGACGAAGGAGGCCTCCTGTTCGGCCTTGTAGAAGCGCTGTTCGGCGAGTTTCTGTTCTTCTTCGGTCATGCAGCCAGTCCTGCCCGGTCTTTTGGGTCGCGACAAGGCAGCATTGTCGTTAGGTTGCCGCCATGGTGACACGGCGTGCGGCTTTGGGTGCAATGGCAGCGATCCCGCTGATCGGGCTGGGGCAACCTGGCGTGGCCCAGACTGCCGCGAGCGCGCCGCCGCCGGTCAGGCCCGCGCGCCTGCGCCAAGGCGATACAGTGGGGCTGGTCTGCCCGGCCGGCTTTGTCGGTGACCGTTTCGGGATCGAGCAGGTTTCCGAAACGGTGCGGGCAATGGGGCTGGTGCCCAGGCCGGGAAAACACCTGCTGTCGCGCGAGGGCTATCTTGCCGGTACCGACGAGGAGCGCGCCGCCGACCTGCATGCGATGTTCGCCGATGACAGCGTGCGCGGCATTTTTGCAGTGCGCGGTGGATGGGGCTGCCAGCGCGTGCTGCCGCATCTCGATTTCGACCTGATCCGCGCCCATCCCAAGCTCCTGCTCGGATCGAGCGATATCACTGCCCTGTTGCTGGCGATTCGCGGGCGAACCGGCCTTGTCGGCATTCATGGTCCCAATGCCGGTCATTCCTGGCCGCAGCCGGTGTGGCGCGATTTTCGCAGCCTTGCCTTCGAGGCTGCCACGCCCTTGCATGCGGTTCCGGCCTGGACGGGGCCGGGCCTGGCCCCGCGCGGCGAGCGGGTGCGCACCTTTGGTAAGGGCAAGGCCACCGGCAGGCTGATGGGCGGCAACCTGTCGGTGCTCGCGGCGATGGTCGGCACGCCGTGGCTGCCTGACCTTGCCGGTGCGATCCTGTTTCTCGAAGAGACCAACGAGGCCGAATACCGGATCGACCGGATGCTGACGCAGCTTGGTCAGGCGGGGATCCTCAAGTCGCTGGCCGGCGTGGTGTTTGGCCAGTGCACCAATTGCGGCAACCCCGGAGCGCCCTATTCGAACTACACCGTGTTCGAAGTGATGGACCACCATTTCAGGCCGCTTGGCATTCCGGCCTTTCACGGCCTGCGGATCGGCCATGTCTCGGACACGATATGCCTGCCGGTCGGCGCGGCCGCGCGCATCAATGCCGATGCGGGAACGCTCCAGATCCTGGAGCCAGCGGTGGCCTGAGCTTTGGGCAGCGGCCCGCGCTTATTGTGAAGCTGGTGCCTCGCCGTCGGCCTGCATCGCCGCCTCGACATCGGCTGCGGCCTGTGCGGCAGCTGCGGCCTGATCGCTTGCCGTAGCCTCGGCGGCTGCGTCGGCCTCTTCTTCGGCGGCGGCGGCTGCCTCATCGACTGCTGCGGCAACCGGAGCGGCCGATTCCTCGGCGATCATTTCCTCTTCGGCCATGGCTTCCTCGGCCAGCGGCTCGGGGGTGGGCTCGTCGCTGCCGGACTGCGAGCAGGCAGCCAGGGCGATGGCGCCAATGGCGGAAATGGCGAGAGCGATCTTGCGCATGCGTTCCTCTTTCCCAAACGTGCCGAAGCAAGACGGTGTTCGTCAGGTGAGATAGCCTTGGCCGATCGCATCGGCAAGGGCCGCGCCGGGTGCCCCGGTCAGAGACGTGGCGCAGGCAAAGAAAAGGGCGCGGAAGCCGCTAAGCTCCCGCGCCCGATCCGGTTAACTTAACCGCTTACTCGGCCTTGGCAGCCTCGACAGCGCCTTCAGCAGCAGCACCAGCGGCAGCAGCAGCACCTTCGGCGGCTTCACCAGCAGCGGCAGCACCTTCAGCGGCAGCGGCAGCGCCATCGGCGGCTTCGCCAGCAGCAGCGGCAGCACCTTCAGCAGCGTCAGTGGCAGCGGCAGCGCCTTCGGCGGCAGCGTCGGTGGCGGCAGCAGCAGTTTCTTCAGCAGCTTCGGGGGTGGCTTCCGAGCAAGCCGCGAGCGAGAGAGCGCCGATGGTGGCGGCAGCAGCGAAAACGATCTTGCGCATCTTTTGGTAATCCTTGAACAGCAAGTGGACCAAGCACGGCACATGCCGCACCAGAAGCCTGCCACAACGGGCAGTCTCCGCCGCGTCAATTAGTCGCCTTGTCGCGCGTATGCAAGCGCTTGTCGCACTTCTCGCATTTTCGGGATGGATTACCCGGTCCGTTAGCAGTCAATTGTGTCAGCCATGTGGCTTGTTTGCGAGCACATCGAGGCTGACGTCGCGGCTACTGGCTGCTAACGCAAGGCCATGGAGTCAAAGCAGCATCTCTATCTGGTCGACGGGTCCGCCTACATCTTCCGGGCCTATCACCGGCTGCCGCCGCTGACCGACCCCGAGGGCACTCCGGTGGGCGCGGTCTATGGCTACACAACCATGCTGTGGAAGCTTGCCGAGGATCTCAACAAGGCTGACGGGCCGACTCACCTGGCTGTCGTGCTCGACAAGGCGGGCACCTCGTTCCGCAACGGGATTTACAGTGAATACAAGGCGAACCGTCCGCCTGCGCCTGAAGACCTGGTGCCCCAGTTTCCGCTGATTCGCGATGCCACCCGCGCCTTTTCGCTTGCCTGCATCGAGGAAGACGACGTCGAGGCGGACGACATGATCGCTTCCTATGCGCGCGCTGCTGCCCGCGCCGGATGGGACGTCACCATCGTTTCATCGGACAAGGACCTGATGCAACTGGTCGGCGATAACGGCGGCGGACGGATCGACATGCTGGATACGATGAAGAACCTGCGAATCGGGGTTCCCGAGGTTGTGGAAAAGTTCGGCGTGCCTCCCGCCAAGGTTGGCGACGTGCTCGCCTTGATGGGCGATTCTGTGGACAACATTCCGGGAATCTTCGGGGTCGGGCCTAAGACCGCGACCAAATTGATCCAGGATCATGGCGATCTCGAATCGGCGCTGGCCGCGGCACCGGCGATGAAACCCTCCAAGCTGCAGGAGCGGCTGGTCGAACAGGCCGACATGGCAAGGCTGAGCCGGGTGCTGGTCGAGCTCAAGCAGGATTGCCCGCTGCCGATCCCGATCGAGGCCTTCCGGCTCACCGAGATATCGCCCGAGCCGCTCGCTGCCTTCCTTGCCCGGCATGGCTTTACCAGCCTGCTCAAGCGCCTCGATTCGGGTGCGGGCAGCCCGGAGCGCAAGGTGCAGCTGCATCCCGCTCGCGCCGAAACGGCAGGAGCGGGTCCGGCGCAGGGCGCAGCGCAGCAGCCACTTGCCGACATGCCCGCGATTGCCCGCGAGAACTACGAATGCGTGACCACGCCCGAAGCGCTCGATCGCTGGATAGAACGGGCCTTTGCTGCGCGCAAGCTTGCCTTCGATACCGAAACCAGCGCGCTCGATGCGATGCGCGCCGATCTGGTCGGGGTCAGCCTGGCACTTGGTCCCAACGAGGCCTGCTACATTCCGCTCGGCCATGGCGGCTCGGACATGTTTTCCCAACGCCCCGAGCAGATTGACCGAGACCTGGCGCTTGCCCGCCTCAAGCCGCTGCTCGAAAGCGACGCAGTGCTCAAGCTGGGGCAGAACATCAAGTACGACCTCAACGTGATGGCGCGCGCCGGAGAAGTCGTGGGGGGCATCGCGGTTGCGCCGATCGACGATACCATGGTGCTCAGCTTCTGCCTCGATGCCGGGCGCGGCGAGGAAACAGTCAGGGGCCATGGCATGGACGAGCTGGCGCGCCTGCACCTCGGCCACGAATGCATCGCCTTCAAGGACGTGTGCGGAACCGGCAAGAAAGCGATCTCCTTTGGCGAGGTCGATCTGGCCCGCGCCACTGCCTATGCCGCCGAGGATGCCGATGTCACCTGGCGGTTGCACCGGGTGCTCAAGCCCCGACTGCACGAGGAAGGCGCAACCCGCATCTACGAGCGGGTCGACCGGCCGCTGATCCCGGTGGTGGCACAGATGGAGCGCCACGGGGTGCGCGTCGATCGCGAGCGCCTGGCCCGCCTGTCGAGCGAGTTCGGCACGGAAATGGCCCGCATCGAAGCGGAGATATTCGCCTCGGTCGGGCAGGAATTCACCATCGGCAGCCCCAAGCAGCTTGGCGACATCCTGTTCGACAAGCTTGGCTACAAGGGTGGGCGCAAGGGCAAGAGCGGCCAGTATTCGACTGACCAGGCAGTGCTCGAGGGGCTAGCCGCGCAGGGCGCCGAGGTTGCCACCAAGGTGCTCGAATGGCGCCAGCTGACCAAGTTGCGCTCAACCTATACCGAGGCGCTGCAAGCCGCGATCAACCCGGATACCGGGCGCGTGCATACCTCCTACTCGCTGGTCGGCGCTCAGACCGGGCGGCTGTCCTCGACCGAGCCCAACCTCCAGAACATCCCGATCCGCACCGAGATCGGCAGGCAGATCCGCGAATGCTTCGTTGCCGAGCCGGGTAACGTCCTGCTCGCTGCCGACTACAGCCAGATCGAGCTGCGGCTGGCTGCGCACATGTGCGATGTGCCGAGCCTTAAAGAGGCTTTCGCCGCCGGCGAGGACATTCACGCGCGCACCGCCAACGAGATGTTCGGCCATGTCGATCGCGACACCCGCGCCCGGGCCAAGACGATCAACTTCGCGATCCTCTATGGCATTTCGCGCTGGGGCCTCGCCGGGCGGCTCGGAGTCGCGCCCGACGAGGCGCAGGCAATGATCGACCGCTATTTCGAGCGCTTTCCCGGCATCCAGCGCTATATCCACGAGACGCTCGAAAGCGTGCGCGCGGCGGGATATTCGCAGACCCTGTTCGGGCGCAAGACCTGGTTTCCACGGATCAATTCCAAGAACCAGGCCGAGCGGCAAGGCAGCGAGCGGGCCGCGATCCAGGGCACCAGCGCCGACATCATCAAGCGGGCGATGGCGCGGATGGGGCCCGCACTCGAGCAGGCTGGCCTGGGCCCAAATCAAGGAAATGGGGGGGTGCGGATGCTGCTTCAGGTCCACGACGAGCTGGTCTTCGAGCTGCCCGAGGGCCAGGTCGACGCTGCTTCGCAGGTGATCCGGGCAGTCATGGCAGGCGCGGCCGAACCCGCGATCAGGCTTGAGGTGCCGCTGGGCGTCGAGATCGGCTCTGGCGCCAGCTGGGGCGCGGCGCATTGACATGACAGGCTTCGATCCCGCGCTGCTGCTTGGCTGGTCGAAGGCCCTCACGGCAACCGTGCTGAGCGCCGGTCTTGCCATTGCTATCGCACTGGTCCTCCACCTTGCGATGTTCGCCGTGCTGCGCCGGGCGGCGCGGCTTTCCGAGGGCCAGGCCGATGACGCGATTGTCGATCGGCTCAACCATCCGGCGCGTTGGTCGATGGTCGCGGTTGCGATCTCGATCGCCGCCGAGCACGCTCCGTTGCTGGCGCGGGTCTGGGACGAGGCGGGGCGCTTTATCGTCCCTGCGCTGACGGGCTGGGTGGCCTATGCCCTGGTCAAGGCTTCGGCCAGCGCCATCGAGTCCCACGCCAGCCTGACTTCGGACGAAATGGTCGCGCGCAGCCGCAAGACCCGCATCACCATCCTGTCACGCTCGGCGGGCTTCGTGATCATCGTCTTCACGATCGCGCTGATGCTGTTCAACGTGCCTGCGGTGCGCAGCATCGGTGTGACCCTGCTGGCCTCGGCCGGGCTGACCGCACTGGCGGTCGGCGCGGCAGCGCAACCAGCCCTGAAGTCGTTCATCGCCGGTATCCAGATGGCCATCACCGAGCCGATCCGGCTAGGCGACCTGGTCGTGATCGACGACGAAAGCGGCCGGGTCGAGGACATCCGCATGAGCTATGTGGTGATTCGCACCGGCGACGAGCGGCGGCTGATCGTGCCGACCACCAAGTTCCTCGATACGCCGTTCCAGAACTGGACGCGGGTCGGCGGCGGCATCACCGGTTCGGTCTCGCTGCCGATCAAGCCCGGCTTTGCCTTTGGCCCGATCCGCCAGGCCTATATGGACCGGCTGTCGCTGCGTCCCGAGTGGGACGAGCGCACTGGCGGCCTCAACGTTTCGGAAGTGCGCGTCGGCTGGGTGGAGCTGCGCCTGGTGATGAGCGCGCCGGATCCGGCCGCGCTCGACCGGCTGCGGCTGGCGATGCGCGAAGGCATGCTCGAGTGGCTGCGCGAGAACATGCCCGACGCCTTGTGCGACGAGGTGTGAGGGCGTCTTGACGGGAACGGGCTGACCGGCAGCTGCTTCAGCTGTGCTTCTTCTCGCGGGTCGGCTCGACCATGCCCGGCGCAAGGAAGCCGATCGGCGCAACTGCCATCGCCCGCTTCTTCAGCTCGCCCTTCATCTTGGCATATTCGGTTTCCATCTCGGCAGTCACTGTCGCACGCGAATCGTCGAGCGCGGCGGTGAAATCCTCGGCGGACACTTCGCTGACATCCTCGCCCTTGCGCCTGAGCGCGGCGAGACCGGCGCGGCGTACCACGTCCTCGAGGTCCGCACCGGTAAAGCGCTCGGTCTCACTTGCCAGCTTGGCGAGATCGACATCCTTGGCCAGCGGCATGCGCGCGGTATGGATGCCGAGGATGTGGGCGCGGCCCGTCTCGTCGGGGGTGCCGACATAGACCAGCTCGTCGAGGCGGCCCGGGCGCAGCAGCGCCGGATCGACCAGGGCCGGGCGGTTGGTCGCGCCGATCACTACCACCGATTGCAGCTCTTCCATGCCGTCCATCTCGGCCAGGATGGTATTGACCACCCGCGCCGTGACCTGCGGCTCGCCCATTGCCGTGCCTGAGCCGCGCGCAGGCACCAGGCTGTCGATTTCGTCGATGAAGATCACGCAAGGCGCGACTTGCCGGGCCCGCGCGAACAGGCGGCTGATCTGCTGCTCGCTCTCACCGTACCATTTCGAAAGCAGGTCGGACGACTTGATCGAGATGAAGTTGGCCTCGGCTTCCTTGGCGACAGCCTTGGCAAGCAAGGTCTTGCCGGTTCCTGGCGGCCCATAGAGCAGGAAGCCCTTGGCAGGGCGGATGCCTAGCCGGTGGAAGGCCTCGGGATGGCGAAGCGGCAGTTCGACCCCTTCCTTGAGGCGTTGCTGGGCCTCGTCGACGCCGCCGACGTCGTCCCAGCCGATGTCGGGCATCTGCACCATGACCTCGCGCATCGCCGAGGGCTGGACCCGCTTGAGCGCAGCGATGAAATCGTCGCGTTCGACCGAGAGCCGCTCGAGCACGTCGGCCGGGATAGTGCGTGCCTCGAGATCGAGTTCGGGCATGATCCGGCGCACTGCATCGATCGCGGCCTCGCGAGCCAGCGCGGCCAGATCGGCACCCACAAACCCGTGGGTGGTGCGCGCCAGCTCCCCAAGATCGACGCCTTCGCCCAGCGGCATGCCGCGGGTATGGATGCCCAGCACTTCGCGCCGGCCCTTCTCGTCGGGCACGCCGATCACGATCTCGCGGTCGAAGCGACCGGGGCGGCGCAGCGCCTCGTCGATCGCGTCGGGCCGGTTGGTGGCCGCGATCACCACTACGTTGGCGCGCGAATTGAGCCCGTCCATCAAGGTGAGCAATTGCGCGACCAGCCGCTTTTCGGTTTCGCCGTGCACCTGGGTGCGCTTGGGCGCGATCGAATCGATCTCGTCGATGAAAATGATCGAGGGTGCGGCCTTTTCGGCTTCCTCGAACACTTCGCGCAGCCGCTTTTCGCTCTCGCCATAGCCCGAGCCCATGATCTCGGGCCCGTTGATCAGCAGGAAATTGGCGTCGCTTTCGTTGGCGACGGCCTGGGCCAGCCGGGTCTTGCCGGTTCCCGGCGGGCCATGCAGCAGCACCCCGCGCGGCGGGTCGACGCCGAGCCGGGTGAACAGTTCGGGATAGCGCAGCGGCAGTTCGACCATCTCGCGCAATTGCCGGATCGTCTCGCCCATGCCGCCGACATCGTCGTAATTGATGTCGCCGCGCGGGTTCTTGGCCTCCTCGAAGGTCTCGCGCAGTTCGACCTCGGTGTTCTCGTCGATATGGACGATGCCCTTGGGCGTCGTCGCTACCACATTGAGGCGGATCTGGGTGAGCGCATAAGCCGGCGCATTGAACATCCGCGTGAGCTGCGGCGGAATGTCGCCGACCTGCTGGCGACCGGTAGTGGCGACAAGGTTGCCCGCGATCATCGGCCGGCCAAGGAAATTGCGCTTCAGCGCCTGGCCCGGGCCTTGCAGCCGCATCGATTGCTGCGCCGGGGCAAACACGACCCGCTGGGCTGGGCGCGATTCGGCCTTGCGCACCTTGACGTGCTCGCCCGAGCCAACTTCGGCATTGCCGCGCTGCAGCCCGTCGAGCCGGATCAGGTCGAGCTCCTCGTCCTCGGGATAGGCGAGCATGGCCCGCGCCACGGTCACGCCCTTGCCAGTGATTTCGAGGACATCGCCCTCCATCGCGCCGAGGCGGGAGAGGGCGGCCTTGGGCAGACGGGCAATGCCGTGGCCGCTTTCTTCCTGCCGCGCCGCTGCTACCTGCAGCCT
>JBIPOX010000004.1:0-16831 GCA_044378785.1 Novosphingobium sp. | reverse complement strand
CTGATCGTGCGCTCGTCGGTTTCGGCCTCGGCCTGCGCCATCGCGATATTCCCTTGTCCCAAGTTCTGTCCGGCATGACGCCAGTGGGAATGCAGCTAGGGACTGGCGAGGGGGATTTCAAATCGAGCGGCCTGACGCGACCTGGCAGCAGGAAGCATGAGCTAAGGCCAAGAAAAAGGCCCGGCCGAACAAGCCGACCGGGCCATGAAGTCTGGGAGAGGATGCCTGAAAGGCAAGATCGGTATGCCTGCGACTCCCATATTGTGCAAGTGCGAAATGCACATTTTTCGATGCGAAAAATGCACCTCACTGCCCGAACGGCCATATTGCCTACGAAAAAGCGCGTATTTTCAGCGAATTCAAAAATGCGCGCTTTCAGCGGGATTTGTGCAGAGCAACAAATCCGATGAAAATCGTCCGAAATGTGCTGCGCTGCAACCAGCGGTTGTGCCGGTCGCAGCGCCTCACCATCCGTCAATGCGCGAGCAGCAGCGCCGGACCATCCTGCTTGTCGAGGAAATAGCGCGTCACCCCGCCGAACAGGTATTCGCGCACCCGGCTGTGGCCGTAGGCCCCCATCACCAGCACCTGCGCTCCGGTCTGTGCCACGCCGACGTCAAGCGTCTCCTCGGTCGACCCGCGTCGGGCCAGTTCGACCAGCTCGGCCTTGAGGCCGTGGCGCGAGAGATAGCGCAAGGCATCGGTGGGCGGGAAGCCGCCGGGCTTCTCGGCGACGGTTATCACGTTGATCGACGGGCAGCCGGCCAGCAGCGGAACCGCGTGGCGCAGCGCGCAGGCCGCCTCGTCGCCGCCGTCCCAGGCGATGCAGGCGCTGGCCAGCGGGCTGGGCAGCACGCCGCTATCGGCCAGGGCCAGCACCGGGGTGCGGGTCATCAGCGCGAGATCGCCGGCCAGTCCGCCCGAGCGCGAGACCACGACCAGATCGGCGAGCCGCGCTGCCTTGGCCAGGGCCTCGGTTGGCTCGGCTTCGGAGCGAATCACATCGAACGGCACGTCTTCGCGCGAGAGTTGCGCTTCAAGCCGGGCAGCGGCGGCATCGTCGTCGGCCATCGCCTGTTTGAGGGCGTCGGAGGCAACATAGCTGCCGCCCATCGGATCCATTGCCACGTAGCGCGCGACCGGGGTATCGACCAGCAGCGTGACATGCCCCTTGTTGGTGCGTGCCAGCGTCAGCGCAGTCTCAAGCCGCGCTTCCATTCCAGCGCGGCGATCGGCATTGACCAGGATTGAACGCATGACCTTGTCTCCCTCTATCGTTGTTCGCGAAGCTTGGGCCGGGCCAATGACAATTGTAATGATCTCGATCAATTCTTGCGAGAAATAGGTGCAGCGAAACGACTGGACCGGCGCGCGGGCTTTGCGCTATCGCTCCGCCATGTGCTGCAACGCAGCATCAATTGGGCAGCATGACATGGGGAGCGAGCCTGACCGATGAACAAACTCTATCCCGATGCCGCCGCCGCGCTTGACGGGCTGCTGCGCGACGGCATCCTGATCGCGGCAGGCGGTTTCGGCATCTGCGGCATTCCCGAACGCCTGCTCGACGCAGTGCAGGCCAGCGGCGTCAAGGACCTGATTTTCGCCAGCAACAATGCCGGGATCGACAACGAGGGCATCGGCAAGCTGCTGCGCACCCGGCAGGTGAAAAAGATGATCGCTAGCTATGTCGGCGAGAACAAGGAATTCGAGCGGCAATATCTCGCCGGCGAGCTCGAGGTCGAGTTCTGTCCGCAAGGCACGCTGGCCGAGCGGATGCGGGCAGGCGGCGCGGGCATCCCCGGCTTTTATACCAAGACCGGTGTCGGCACCCAGGTTGCCGAAGGCAAGGAGGTCGCGCTGCTCGATGGCCGCAATGGCCCCGAGGAGTTCATTCTCGAAAAGGGCATTTTCGCCGACCTTGCACTGGTCAAGGCATGGAAGGCCGATGCCACCGGCAATGTCGTGTTTCGCAAGACCGCGCGCAATTTCAACGTGCCCGCCGCGACCTGCGGCAAGGTCTGCGTGGTCGAGGTCGAGGAGATGGTGCCCGTCGGCAGCCTCGATCCCGACGCGATCCACCTGCCCGGCGTCTATGTCCAGCGCCTGATCGTAGGCAGCCCCTACGACAAGAAGATCGAGTTCCGCACCACGCGCGACAGGGAGGCAGTGCGATGACCACCCACGATGGACTGACCAAGGGCTGGAGCCGCGACGAGATGGCTGCCCGCGCCGCCCGCGAACTGCGCGATGGTTACTATGTCAATCTTGGCATTGGCATCCCGACGCTGGTCGCGAACCACGTGCCCGAAGGCATCACGGTGACCCTGCAATCGGAAAATGGCATGCTTGGCATCGGCCCGTTTCCCTATGACGACGAGGTCGATCCCGACCTGATCAACGCCGGCAAGCAGACGATCAGCGAGCTTGCCCACTCGGCCTATTTCGACAGCGCCACCAGCTTTGCGATGATCCGGGGCGGCAAGATCGACCTGACCGTGCTGGGCGGCATGGAAGTGTCCGGGCGCGGCGACCTGGCCAACTGGATGGTGCCTGGCAAGATGATCAAGGGCATGGGCGGGGCGATGGACCTTGTCGCCGGGGTCAGGAAGATCATCGTGGTGATGGAACACTGCGCCAAGGACGGGACGCCCAAATTCGTGCCCGAATGCACCCTGCCGCTGACCGGCCGCAATGTCGTCGACATCCTGATTACCGACCTTGCCGTGTTCGAACGGCCAGACCACGCTGCGCCGTTCAGGCTGATCGAGATGGCGCCTGGCGTTACTGCGGACGAGGTCGCGGCGCGCACCACTGCCGACTTCCTGAGCTAGAACCCCTGCGATGCGGGTGCTGCTCACCGGATCGTCGGGGTGGCTGGGCAGGCACCTTGCGCCAATGCTGGCCGCACGCGGCGACGAGGTGACCGGTCTCGACGTCGCCGCTGGTGCCGCAACCCAGGTGATCGCCTCGGTTGCCGACCGCGAAGCCGTGTTCGCCGCTGTGCGCGACCGCGCGATCGAGGCGATCGTCCATTGCGGCGCGCTGCACAAGCCCGACATTGCCCGCAATCCGCGCCAGGCCTTCATCGACACCAATATCACCGGGACGCTTAACCTGCTCGAAGCGGCGGTGGAGGCCGGGCACCCGCGCTTTGTCTTCACCTCGACCACCTCGCTGATGGTGCGCGCCGATGTCCGTGCCGGACCCGGACCCGAGGGTGCCTGGTGGATGGACGAGGACTTCGCCCCGCTGGCCCCGCGCAACGTTTATGGCGCGAGCAAGCTTGCCGCCGAGGCCATGTGCCGGGTGGTGGCGCGCGATTCGGGCATGGCTGTCGCGATCCTGCGCACCAGCCGTTTCTTCCCCGAGCCTGACGACACTTTGACCGAGCCTTCGGGCGAAAACCTCAAGGCCAACGAGTTTCTCAACCGCCGCCTGTCGGTAGCCGATTGCGCCGCAGCGCACCTCGCGGCGCTCGACCGGATCGAGGGTTGCGAGACCTTTGTAATCTCCGCGACGCCGCCGTTTGCGCGCGAGGATGCGGCCGAGCTGGCCAAGGATGCGCGGGCAGTGATCGCCGAGCGGTTTCCCGACGCGGCGCAGCTATACGCGCGGCGCGGCTGGGTATTGCCCGAGCGGATCGCGCGCGTCTATGTTCCCGCCAAGGCCGAGCAGGTGCTGGGCTGGCGTGCGAAGACCGATTTCGCCGCGATCCTGGCGGCCTTGCGCGCCGATGCGCCGCTGCCCTTCGCCGACGATCCTCAATTCATCTCGCCGGTGCGGTCGCGGCAGGTCTGAGCCGTCGCCTTGTGTCATTTGCCTCACCGGACAAATGTGGGACAAGGCTGGCAAGACGAATCACCTGCAAGGAGAGACCCCATGTCCGATATCGCCGCCATTCCGCTGACCCGCATCGACGGCAGCGCCGACACGCTTGCTAACCACTCGGGCAATGTCCTGCTGGTGGTCAATGTTGCCTCGAAGTGCGGCCTCACGCCGCAGTACGAAGGGCTTGAGGCGCTCTACAACAGCCACAAGGACAAGGGCTTCGAGGTGCTTGGCTTTCCCGCCAACGATTTCGGCGCGCAGGAGCCAGGCAGCCACGAGGAAATCGTCGAGTTCTGCAAGCTCAACTACGGGGTTTCCTTCCCGCTGTTCGCCAAGGCCGATGTCACCGGGCCGGACAAGCAACCGCTCTATGCCGGGCTGATCGAGGCAGTGCCCGAAAAGCAGGGACCAGCCGCCGAATTCCGCGAGCGGCTCAAGGGTTTCGGGATGAGCCCGACCGAGGATCCCGAAGTGTTGTGGAACTTCGAGAAGTTCGTGATCGGCAAGGACGGCAGCGTTGTTGCCCGCTTCGCGCCGGGCACTACGCCTGACGATCCGGCGCTGATCGCGACGATCGAGGCCGAACTGGCGAAATAGCCCGGCTCTTTACAACTGGCGCGGTCCTCGCTAACCGCGCCAGCCATGTCCGGATCGACGATCAAGCCGATTATCACCAAACCGACTCGCATTTGCGGGGCGGTTCGGGTTGCGCGCAGGAACTGCCGCTAAAGCCCGGACACAGCCCCGCCAAGGTGCGGGGCGGCCAGCGATCAGACGGCCCGATCCCCGCGCCTCCGGTAAATCAGGAGACGCCCAAAAATGTCTAGCGCCATAACTGCCCGAGCCCCGCTTCCCGCCCAGCCTGCCGTCGGTATCGTCGGTGCCACTGGCCTTGTCGGTTCGATGATGCTCAAGCTGCTGGCCGAGCGGCAGTTTCCGGTGGCCTCACTGCGGCTGTTCGCTTCGGCCCGCTCGGCTGGATCGAGCCTCGATTTCGCCGGCACGCCGATCGTGGTCGAGGATGCCGCTCTGGCCGACTATGCCGGGCTCGACATCGTGTTCTTTTCCGCAGGTGGTTCGACCTCGAAAGCGCTCGCACCCAAGGTCGCGGCAGCAGGCGCGGTGGTGATCGACAACAGCTCTGCCTGGCGCAGCGATCCCGAGGTCCCGCTGGTAGTGGCCGAGGTCAATCCCGAAGCGCTCGGCTCGATCCCCAAGGGGATCGTCGCGAATCCTAACTGCACGACCATGGCAGCGATGCCCGCGCTCAAGCCGCTGCACGATGCAGCCGGGCTGAAGCGGCTGGTAGCGAGCACCTACCAGGCGGTCTCGGGCGGCGGGGTCGAAGGGGTTGCGGTGCTGCACGACCAGATCGTGGCAGGCGCGCAAGGCTGCGATGCACTCGCCGCCGATGGTGGTTCGGTCAACCTTGGCGAACCGCGCAAGTGGACCGTGCCGATCGGCTTCAACGTGGTCCCGCTCAACTATGTCTACGTCGAGGACGGCTATACCGAGGAAGAGATCAAGCTGCGTGACGAGACGCGCAAGATCCTTGGCCTGCCCGACCTGCCGGTTTCGGGCACCTGCGTGCGGGTGCCGGTGTTCACTGGCCACTCGCTGTCGCTCAATGCCGAGTTCGAACGGCCGATTTCGCCGGAACAGGCGCTCGCCTTGCTCGGCAAGGCACCGGGCGTAGTGGTTTGCGAGGTGCCCAATCCGCTCGAGGCGACCGGGCGCGATCCGGTCTATGTCGGCCGGGTGCGGCGCGATCCGACAGTCGCGCATGGCCTTGCGCTGTTCGTTGTCGGCGACAACCTGAGGAAGGGTGCGGCGCTCAACGCAGTGCAGATCGGCGAAGTGCTGCTAGGGCGCGACCCGAACGCCTGATCAGCGGTTTGCGACCCAGGCGTCCATCGCAGCGCGGCAGCGCGCCGCGCCAGCGGCAACGGGCAAGTCGCGCAGTTCGACCGTCAGTGCCTCAAGCTCGACGGTCAGCGCCGGATTGTTGGCCATGACTGCCTCGGTCACTTGCCAGAGCGGCAGCTCGCCCTCGCCGGGCAAGTCGCGCCAGAACATGCCGTGCGCCGGATCGGGCTTGCGCGAGGTGGTGATGTCGCACAGCTGAAAGCCGACAATCCGGCCCGGCGCGAGTGCGCGGATATCCTCGATGCTCGATCCCGCGCGCGACCAGTGGGTGGGATCGAACAGCAGCCCGCAATTGGCCTCGCCGCAAGCCACGGCGATCTTCTCGGTCGAGGGCAGGTCGTGAAAGCCGGTCTTGGCGATGGGCTCGAGCCCGACCTTCAGTCCGCGCCGCCCTGCCTCACGGCACAGGTCGCCAACGCCATCGACCAGCTCGGCAATGTCCACCGACTTGCCGAGATAGTGCGCCGCATTGACCATCGGCGCCTCGAGCATTTCGGCTACATCCATGCAGCTTTGCGGGTCGCTTGGCGGGGTTGGCGGAGCAAGGCCGGGCAGGCCGCTGACAATCGCGTCGATATAGGCGATGCGGATCCCGGCATCGCCCAGCCTGCGACGCAGCATGGCAGGGGTGTCGCCTTGCGCGATCCGGTCAAATACCAGCTTGGGGCCGAGCGACAGGGTCGGGAAGTCATGACGCGCACACAGCTCGACGAGCTCGTTGAAATCGGCGTTGGGCAGGGTCAGCCAGCACATTCCGACCGTGAATTCACCCATCCTTGCGCACCCTCACCCTGACGTTTCAGGGGATGCTAGCCGTGGCAGGGCAAGGCGGCAACTGGTGTCAGCCCAGCGCTGCCTTCAGCGCTTCGACCAGATCAACCCGCTCCCACGGGAACAGGTCGCCTTCGGGCTTGCGGCCGAAGTGGCCATAGGCGGCCGAGGGGCGATAGATCGGCTTGTTGAGCCCCAGATGGGTGCGGATTGCGCGCGGGGTCAGGCCGTCGAGCGCTTCGATCGCCATGATCGCCCGTTCGATCGCATCGTCGCCGACCGTGCCGGTTTCATGCGTATCGACATAGAGCGAGAGCGGCTTCGAGACGCCGATCGCGTAGGCAAGCTGGATCGTGCAGCGCGTCGCGAACCCGGCGGCGACGATGTTCTTGGCGAGATAGCGCGAGATGTAGGCCGCCGAGCGATCGACCTTGGTCGGGTCCTTGCCCGAACAGGCGCCGCCGCCGTGCGGGGCCGCACCGCCATAGGTGTCGACGATGATCTTGCGCCCGGTCAGGCCGGCATCGCCATCGGGGCCGCCGATCTCGAAGCTGCCAGTGGGGTTGATGTGATACTCGGTCTCGCGCAGCAGCGCCGGCGGGATCACGTCGGCGACCACCCGTTTCACATAGGCGTGCAGCTCGGCCTCCTTCTCGCCCTGGTCATAGCCCGGCGCGTGCTGGGTGGAGACCACCACCGCGGTGGCAGCGACGGGCAGGCTGCCCTCGTAGCGCAGCGTTACCTGGCTCTTGGCGTCGGGCTGGAGGAAAGGGGCTGCTCCCGACTTGCGGTCGGCGGCCATGCGTTCGAGGATCTTGTGGCTGTAATAAAGCGTGGCCGGCATCAGGTCGGGCGTCTCGTCGGTGGCATAGCCGAACATGATGCCCTGATCGCCTGCGCCCTCGTCCTTGTTGCCGCTTGCATCGACGCCTTGCGCGATATGGGCGGACTGGCCGTGGAGGTTGTTCTCGAAGCGGAATGTTTCCCAGTGGAAGCCCTGCTGCTCATAGCCGATCTCGCGGACTGTCTGACGAACGACCTGCTCGATCTCCGCCTTCGCGCCGGGTGCCCAGAAGCCATTGGCCTCCCATTCCTTGCGGCCGTGCTCATAGACCCCCTTGCAGCGGATTTCGCCCGCCAGCACGACTAGCTGGGTAGTGGTCAGGGTTTCGCAGGCGACGCGGGCTTCCGGGTCCTTGGCGAGGAACAGGTCGACAATCGAATCCGAGATCTGGTCGGCAACCTTGTCGGGGTGGCCTTCGGAAACGCTTTCGGAAGTGAACAGGTAGTCGGTGCGCATGGTTCGTCCGCTGTCTCGAAGATAGGGGTTCGTGATATAAAGAAATCTTTATGTGATCCGCGTCTCTAGCCACGCCCGCGCCGCAAGGCAACCGCGCATGCTGCAAGCAGCAGCAGGGCAAGGCCAAGCGGCAGCACATTGCCATGCCGGGCGAATGGCGTGGCTGCTTCCGGTGGCGGGATAGTAGCGTCGATCCGGCCCTCGCGGTGGCGCGGCAACCAGGCGCGGACCAGGCCATGCGCGTCGATCACCGCGCTGATCCCGCTGGTGGTGGAGCGCAGCACTGGCAGGCCCTCCTCGATCGCTCGCAGCCGTGCCTGGGCCAGATGCTGCGGCGGCCCCCATGCGCCGAACCAGCCGTCGTTCGAGGGATTGAAGATGTAGTCGGGGCGCACCAGCGGATCGACGACCTGGCCCGAAAAGACGATCTCGTAGCAGATCTGCACGCCCGCCTTGCCATAAGTGCCAAGATCGAAGGTGCGCGGCCCCGGTCCGGGCCAGAAGTCGAGCGTGCCGGGCACCAGCCGGTTGAGGCCGAGCGGCTCGAGCAGCGAGCGCATCGGCAGGTATTCGCCATAAGGCACCAGATGGGCCTTGGCGTAACCGGCCAGCAGGTTGCCCTTGGCATCGAGCACAGTGACCGCATTGCGCGCCGCGACATCCTCGCCATCGACGATCACAAGATCGACCGCGCCAGTCATCAGCACGCTGTAGGGCCCGATCACCCGGCCGATCCGCTCGCGCGCGAGCACCGGATCGGCACCATAGTTCATCAGCCGGTAGAGATAGCGCGGATAGCCGTCGCGCAGATAGTCGGCGAGCCCCGCTTCGGGCCAGAATACCAGGCGCGGCGTGTTCGGAACAAGCGGTACGCTCTGGCGCGCCAGCCGCTGGAAATTGGCCTCATAAAAGCCGCCGTCGTTGACCTGCGGCTGCGGGATGCCGGGCTGGACAAGAGTGAAGCGGCGGCCCGCCTCGCGGTGCTCAAGGTAGCTGGCGGGCATGGTCATCGCTGCGATCAGCACGGCGCCGAGCGACACCCCGCCCCAGCCAAGTGTCATGCGCTGCCTGCCGCTGGCGAGCGGCAAGGTCAGGACTAGGCGGCGGCCGAGCGCCGCGATCAGCACGACCAGCCCCGACAGGCCATAGGTGCCGATCCACGGCGCGAGCAGCGCCAGCCCCTGCGCATCGAAGGGGCCAAGCAGCACTGCGCCTAGCGGGTTCCAGGCAAAGCCGGTGAACACCCAGCCGCGCATCCATTCGGTAACGAGCCAGGCCCCGGCGAGAGCAAGGCCCAACCATGGCATGCCTTGCTTGCCTGACCTTGCGCCATGCCTGACCAGCAGCCAGGCAGCGAGCGTCGCTAGCGCCGGATAGATGGCGAGGTATAGCGAGAGCAGCACGACCGCGATCGCGCCCAGCCACGCAGGCATTTCCGACTGATAGGTAAAGGCAGTGGCGATCCAGTTGTTGCCAACCGTGAAGTGGCCCACGCCGAACAGCCAGCCGAGCGCGAAGGCATGCCCCTTGCTCTGCGCTCGCGACAGCAGCTCGATCAGCGAGGCTAGGCTGACAAGGGTGAGCGGCCAGAGTGCGAGCGGGACAAAGCCGCAGGCAGCCGAGGCACCCAGCAGCAATGCCGCAAAGGCTGCGAAAAAGCGCGGGCGCGCCTCGATCAGGCGAAACAGCGAAGCGGCGGTTTGGCGGAGCGCGGGCATGCCGCACGGCTTATACGGCGGATCATCGAGGATGAAACGCAATTCGCTTGGACCCTTTCCCAACAGGTTCGAATCACTGTGGGTGACTGATCGTGTTCGGGCAGAAAGGGTCTAGCGCGGTTCTGGCCTGCCGGCGCGCCCGCCAGGCCAAACGATCAGCCTACCGCTTCGAGCGTTTCGTCCGAACCGTCGCTGGCGCGCGGCTTGCGGGTGCGGCGGCGCGGCTTGGCCGGAGCCTCATCGCCCTCGTCCTCGCTGGTCGCGCCGATCGGCGGCGGCAGGACGGAGGCGTCAAAGCCGCCTTCGGACCGCTCGACCCTGTCACCATCGTCCACGCTCTCGCGCTTCTCGCGCCGCGGGCCGGAATTGCGGCTGGCGCTGCGCACGGAGCGATTGTCGCGGACAAACGGATTTTCGACAGGCTCGAATTCGCTGGCAACGAGTTGGTCCTCGCCAGCGGCGTTGCCGCTGTCGCCATAGTCGTCGGCCGGTTCCTCGGCGCGCGCGGGTTCGTCCCGGCGCGGCTCGTAACCCGATCGGGACTGATCCTCGTCGCCGTCGAAGTCGTAGTCGCCATAGTCGTCGCGGCCGCGCGAATCCTCATAGCGCGGTCGCTCGCCGGCCTCGTTCGGGCGGTCGTCGCGGCGCGGGCGAGCTTCATCCTGGCGTTGCCGCTGGTCGGCAAGCACCCGGAAATAGTGATCGGCGAACTGGAGGAAATATTCCTCCTGGACGCGGTCGCCATTGAGATGGGCGTCGTGCGCCAGCTTGCGGTACTTGTCGAGCATCTGCTGCGCATTGCCGCGCGCCCTACTGTCGATCCGGTTGAGCTGCTGGCCGCCTTGTTGGCGATTGTTACCGCGGCCGCGCCGACGGTTATTGTTACCACGATTGTTATTCAAGGATATGTCCTCAAAATCAGCGAAGCCGTGCGATCCCTTCTCGCCGGACTGTCGCAAAGTCGCTCCCCGCCATGGGCACGGGCGCCCATGGTTCCGACATCTGCTGGCGAACCGGAGCAAGGCCCCGCCCAGTCGCAAATGCTGGAGACTAAAACCGCGCGACGGGAAGTGCATCCGTCATCGTGTTTCGCGGCACACTTACGGTTGATGGCAGACAAAGCCAAGGAAAATGTTAAGCGCGCCGGGACATTTCCACAACCCGCGCCCGCCCGGCGAGATCGCGATGGAGCCGGGCCTCGAGCCCTGAAGCTTCGGCCAGGGCGATCACTGCCTCGCCTTGCGCGGCACCGATCTCGACCACGGCCACGCCCCGGGCTGCGAGCAGACCGGTCAATTGCGGGATCAGCACGCGGTAATCGTCAAGCCCATCCGGGCCGGCAAACAGCGCCCCGGCGGGTTCGAAATGGCGCACCGAGGGCTCGAGCTGCGCTCCCGCCTCGACATAGGGCGGATTGGCGAGGACCAGATCGAACGGCCCGCCCAGCCCGTCCTGCCAGCCCGGCAAGGTCCAGTCGGCGAGGCGAAAGCGCGCCTGCTTGCGCGTCAAGCCAAGGCGCTGGGCATTGTTTTCGGCGACATGGAGCGCAGCCTGCGAGCTGTCGATGCCCACGCCGCTCGCTTGAGGCAATTCCAGCAGGCAAGTGACCAGCAGACAGCCCGATCCCGTCCCGCAATCGAGCACCCTGCGCGCATCGGGGCAGGCAACCAGCGCGCGCTCGATGAGAACCTCGCTGTCGCCCCGCGGGATCAGCACGTCGGGTGTCACCCGGAACGACCTGCCAAAGAAAGCCTCGCTGCCGAGGATATAGGCCATCGGTTCATGCGCCAGGCGACGCGCGACAAGTGTCGCGAAGCCATCGGGGGCTTGCCATGCTTCGAGCACGGAACGCAGCAGCATGTCCGATCGCGATAGGCCGAGCGCATGGGCCATGAGGTGTTCGGCATCGGCGCGCGGTGTGACGCTGACCTTTTCGAGGACCGCCGCCGCCTCGCGCAGCGCCTCGCGCACTTGGCTCACCCGTCGAGCGCCGCGAGCCGCTTGGCCTCGTCCTCGGCGATCAGGGCGTCGATAACCTCGCCCAGCGCTGTCCCCTCGATCACTTCGGGCAGCTTGTGCAGGGTCAGGTTGATGCGGTGATCGGTGACGCGGCCTTGCGGGAAATTGTAGGTGCGGATGCGCTCCGAACGGTCGCCCGAGCCGACCATCGCCTTGCGTGCTGCCGCTTCCTCACCGTGGGCTTCCTGGCGCATCATCTCGTAGAGACGCGCGCGCAGCACCTGCATCGCCTTGGCCTTGTTCTTGTGCTGGCTGCGCTCGTCCTGGCAGGTCACGACAATGCCGCTGGGAAGATGGGTGATCCGCACTGCCGAGTCGGTGGTGTTGACGTGCTGGCCGCCCGCTCCCGAAGAGCGGTAGATGTCGATCCTGAGGTCCTTGTCGTCGATCTGGACATCGACTTCGGTCGGTTCGGGCAGCACCGCCACGGTCGCTGCCGAAGTGTGGATGCGGCCGCCGCTCTCGGTGACCGGAACGCGCTGCACGCGGTGAACCCCGCTCTCGAACTTGAGCTTGGCGAAAACCCCCGCGCCAGTGACATTGGCGACTGCTTCCTTGAAGCCGCCGATATCGCTGGCGCTGAGCGAGATCGGCTCCAGCTTCCAGCCCTGCGCGGCGGCATAGCGCTCGTACATGCGATAGAGGTCGGCGGCGAACAGGGCGGCCTCGTCGCCGCCGGTGCCAGCGCGGATTTCGAGCATGGCCGAGCGGCTGTCGGCGACGTCGCGCGGCAACATGGATAGCGCGAGCGCGCGTTCGGCCTGGGGCAGGCTGGCGCGCAGGGTGGCGAGCTCCTCCTCGGCCATGGCTTTCATCTCGGGATCGGCGAGCAGGACCTCGAGATCGGCGATTTCCCGGCGCGCGGCAGTTACCTGCGCAGCGGCCCTGGCAACCGGTTCGAGCTCGGCATAGTCGCGGCTGGCGGCGATGAAGTCCTCGCCTTCGAGCGTGCCTGAGGCAAGCCGCGCTTCCAGTTCGGAAAAGCGGTGCGCGATCTGGCCAAGGCGTTCGTCGGAGAGGGTGGTCATGTCAATTCGTCACCCCGGCGAAAGCCGGGGTCCAGCTTTTCTCTATTCGGATGCCGCAGGCTGAACGCCTCGAAGGAGAATTGTTCGCACAACGCCACAAAGACGCAAACAGGTCTCGCTCGACCGCAAGGTCTTTGTGCCGTTGTGACTTTGTGCGTGACAATCCGTCATGCTGAACTCGTTTCAGCATCCATTTTTCCTGCATGAGGGACCCTGAAACAAGTTCAGGGTGACGAAGATGGCGTTCGACGGAGAGAGCCACGGTGATCGCTCGCAAAGGCGCAAAGGCGCAAAGGAACGCTGTCCCGTCACCCCGGACTTGATCCGGGGTCTGGCTTCCTTCCCGCGACGAATAAGAAGCTGGACCCCGGCTTTCGCCGGGGCGGCGGAGGTGGCGGACGTCGGAAACTACCATTTCGACGTTAGCGGACTGAGGGATGGCGGCGCAGAATTAGATCTGCTTTTTTGCCAGCAAGAATACCTTCTTCGACCACATCGAAGGTTCGTTCAATTTCGAACCGATGCGCTAGTCGGGTGTCGAGGCGACGGGCAACTCCATGGCGTGATCTTATATTTCGCCTGGTGTTGATGAAACCGACAAAATCGCCATCTTCTTCTGCGACATCGACGTAGAGAAGCGTTGTTATGCCTCTTGAGTAGAGTCTAGGCGGCAGCTTGCGGGCCGATCCAGCATATAACATGTCAACCGGGAGCCCCTGACTGCGAAGCAAAGCAGCCAACTCTTGCGCGAAAGATGTTGCTTCTGGTCTCTCAGCGATGAGTCCAAAGACTTCTTGCAGACCTTGGCGCCTATTCACCAGCATCGCCAGCCGCTCGATCCCTGCCGCCCAGCCGACCGCTGGCGTTGCCGGGCCACCCAGCGATTCCATCAGCCCGTCATAGCGACCGCCGCCCAGCACTGTGCCTTGCGCGCCGAGCCGGTCAGTGACGAATTCGAAGGCAGTGTGCCGGTAATAGTCGAGCCCGCGCACCAGCGCCGGGGCGCGCTGATAGGCAACGCCTGCCGCGTCCAGCCCCGCCGTCACCTTGCCGAAGAAGTCCTGCGCCTCACCCGACAGATAGTCATCGATCAAGGGCGCATCGGCGACGAAGGGCTTGTCGCGCGGGTCCTTGGAATCGAGGATGCGCAGCGGATTGCGCTCAAGCCGTTCCTGCGAATCTTCGGACAGGCTGGCGCGGTGATCGCGGAAATAGGCGATCAGCGCCGCGCGCCAGGCATCGCGGCTGGCCGCGTCGCCCAGGGTGTTGAGCAGCAGCGTCACGCCCTCGGCAATTCCCAGCTCCTTGAGGATCTGGTCGGCCATTACCAGCAGTTCGACGTCTGCCAGCGGTTCCGCCGCGCCGATGATCTCGGTGTCGATCTGGTGGAACTGGCGGTAGCGGCCCTTTTGCGGGCGCTCGTAGCGAAACAGCGGGCCATGCGTCGCCACTTTCAGTGGCGCGTGCTGCTGCCAGCCGTTGGTCAGGTAGGCGCGGGCGATCCCGGCGGTGAATTCGGGGCGCAGGGTCAGCGAATCGCCGCCGCGATCCTCGAACGAATACATCTCCTTGGAGACGACATCGGTGGTCTCGCCCAGAGAGCGCGAGAATACCTCGGTCTTTTCGAACACCGGCATTTCGATGCGGGTGAAGCGGTAGAGCCTGCGCACTTTCTCGAAGGTCGCGACGACATGGGCAAAGGCCTCGGCCTCGGCGCCGAAAATGTCCTGCGTGCCCCGGATTGCTTGCGGTGTTTTCATGGCAGGCGGCGCTTAGCCGGAATGGCGGCCAAGGGGAAGTCCGACGGCGCGGCCGTGCCTCAAGGCTTGATGCGCGCGCGCCGAGCGGTCATGACAGGCGCTATGATCAGGAGCATTGCATCGTGGGCGGCGCTGGCGCTGGTTTTGGCCGCACCGGCGCATGGCCAGAGCGCCATCCCGTCCGAAATTTCGCTTGCCGCAACGCCGATCCCGGCGCCTGCCGACACGCCGTGGCCGGGCGGGGCGATGAGCCTTGAGGTCGATGCCAGCGACGTGCGGCGCGGCATCTACCGGGTGGTGCAGACCATTCCGGTCGCACCGGGCACCCGCCGCCTGACCCTGCTCTATCCGCAGTGGCTGCCCGGCAACCATGCGCCGCGCGGGCCGATCGCTGGGCTTGCAAGCCTCGAATTCAGCGCGGGCGGAGCGCCGCTGCGCTGGGAGCGCGATCTGGTTGACGTCAATGCTTTTCATGTCGATCTGGCTGGCAGTGCCGGGCCAGTGGTCGCCCGCTTCATCCACACCTCGCCATTGCAGGGCTCGGAAGGGCGAGTGACGATGACCCCCGAAATGCTCAACCTGCAGTGGGAGAAGATGAGCCTCTATCCCGCCGGGCATCATGTTCGCCGGATCGCCGTCGTGCCGTCGGTCACGCTGCCTGCCGGTTGGACAGTGGCAAGCGCACTGGGCGGCAGGGGTCGGCGCGGCGAGGCAGTGACGTGGAGCCAGACCGATTACGAGACGCTGGTCGATTCGCCGGTTTTTGCCGGTCTGTTTCAGCGGCAATGGGCGCTGGGCAACTCCGTGCAAGTGAGCGCCTTTGCCGATTTCCCCACGCTGCTGAGCCTTCGCGAGACAGACCGGGCGGCCATGGCCCAGCTGGTCGACGAGGCGCTGCTCACCTTCGGACCGCCCCCGTTCGATCGCTACGAATTCCTCATCGCGCTGAGCGGCAGGCTAGGCGACATCGGCCTTGAGCATGCGCGCTCCACCGAAATCACGCTCGAGCAGCGCAGCTTCCTCGATTGGGACGCGATGGGCTGGGACCGCAACGTCATCGCGCACGAGCTGGTCCATGCCTGGAACGGCAAGTATCGCCGCCCGGCGCGGATGGCCGCGCCCGATTACCGCACGCCGATGCAGGGCGACCTGCTCTGGGTCTACGAAGGCCAGACCCATTTCTGGGGCTGGGTGCTCTCTGCCCGCTCAGGTGTGCAATCGAAGGAGATCGTGCTGGGCATGATGGCGCAGGCCGCCGGCGAGCTGGCTGCGGCAAGCCCGGGCCGGGCCTGGCGTTCGGTTGCCGACACCACCCGCGATCCGGTCGTCGCGGCACGCCGTCCCAAGCCCTATCCAAGCCTGGCGCGCAGCGAAGACTATTACCGCGAAGGCGCGCTGGTCTGGCTCGAGGCCGATCAGCTGATCCGGCAGGGCAGTGCCGGCGCGCGCGGGCTCGACGATTTCGCTCGCGCCTTTTTCGCCCCGTCCGCAGCCCGGCCTGCGCCCTACCTCTATGAACGCGCCGAAGTGATTGCCGTGCTCAATGCAGTTTACCCCTACAACTGGGACCGGTTCCTTGCCGAGCGGATCGACCGCCCCGGCCAGCCTGCGCCGCTGCACGGCATCGAAATGGCAGGGTACCGGCTGGTCTGGAAGGACCGGGCCAACCCTTACGAGGCGGCGCGGATGGACCAGCAGCGTGCGCTCGACCTGACCTATTCGCTGGGCTTTACCATCGACCGCGAGGGCGGGGTCTCGGACCCGGTGTGGGATGGCCCGGCCTTCCGCGCCGGGATCGTTACCGGGGCCACGGTGATCGCGGTCGATTCGGTGGTCTTCTCGATGGAAGGCCTGCGCCAGGCAATCGCGCGCGCGGCGCAGGACAAGCGGCCGATCGAATTGCTGGTGCGGCGCGGGATCCGCTTCGAGACAGTGCAGGTGCCCTATTACGAGGGCTTGCGCTGGCCCTGGCTGGAACCAGCGCGGCCAGGGAGCGAAGCACCGCTCGACCGATTGCTGAGCCCGCGCGGCAGGTAGGGTCGGATCGGCCTGCGACTAACGCATGATTGCCGCAACCTTTGTCGGGCTGTAAGCGCCGAGCACGAGCAACCCCTTCAGCAGCGAGCCTGACCATGCGCATCGAAATGATCCCCGCGGGCGACAATCCGCCCGAAAGCCTCAATGTCATTATCGAGGTGCCGATTGGCGGCGAGCCGGTGAAATACGAGTTCGACAAGCAATCGGGCGCCCTGTTCGTCGATCGTATCTTGCACACGCCGATGCGCTATCCGGCCAATTACGGTTTCGTGCCCCATACCCTGGGCGAGGACGGCGACCCGCTCGATGCGCTGGTCATCACCCGCTCGCCGATCATTCCCGGCGCAGTGATCCGGGTGCGGCCAGTCGGCGTGCTGCTGATGGTCGATGACAAGGGCGGCGATGAAAAGCTGATCACCGTGCCAGTAGACACGACCTTTCCCT
>JBIPOX010000032.1:0-8154 GCA_044378785.1 Novosphingobium sp. | reverse complement strand
TTCGGAAAACTCAAAGACTGGCGTCGCATCCACACCCGTTACGACCGATGTGCCCACACCTTCATGTCCGCCATCTGTATCGCCGCAACTGTCATCTTCTGGCTCAATCAATGAGTCCTGACCCTAGTCTGGCCAACCACTCCTTAACCGAGCCATAACGCGCTTTGCGGGCAAGGCCAACGCAGATCATGCGATTGTCGTCAGCCGGTTTGAGCCTCGAGCGCCATGTTGTCGATCAGCCGGGCCTTGCCGATGCGCGCGGCCACCAGCAATCGTGCGGCCTCGCCGGTCAGCGCCGTGAGCGGGACCAGCGTTTGGGCGTGGCGCAATTCCGCATATTCGACACTGGCGAAGCCGCCGTCGATCAGGGCTGCCTTTAGCGTTTCAAGCACGGGCGCGACTGGCGCACCCCGCTCGATCGCGGCGATCGCCTCGCGCATCGCGCGCGGCAAGGCAGCCGCTCGGGCGCGCTGCTCGACGCTCAGATAGGCATTGCGCGAACTCATCGCGAGACCGTCCGCCTCGCGCACGGTCGGCACGCCGACAATGTCACCAACCGCCGGATGGACGAGATCGAGATCGCGCGCCATGCGGCGGATCACGGCCAGTTGCTGCCAGTCCTTCTCGCCAAAGAAGGCTAGGTCAGGCTGGACCTGGTTGAACAGCTTGCACACGACGGTCGCCACGCCATCGAAATGGCCGGGACGGTCGCCGCCGCACAGCCCCTCGCTGACGCCCGCGACCGAGACGTTGGTTGCATAGCCCGGCGGGTAGACCTCGCTCATCTCCGGTGCCCAGACCAGCGAGACGCCCTCGTCGCGCAACAGGGCGCAATCGGCCTCGAGCTGGCGCGGATAGGCGTCAAGATCCTCGCCTGCACCGAACTGGCGCGGATTGACGAAGATCGAAACGACAACATGGGCCGCTGCTTTCCTCGCCTCGCGGACCAGGGTCAGGTGGCCTTCGTGCAGCGCTCCCATTGTCGGCACCAGCGCCACCAGCCCATCGGCGCGGCGGGCCGCCACTGCACGCCGCAGTGGATCGAGGCGCGCTATCGTTTGCATGGCATCACACCCTTCGATACAGCCGCAGACAGTCAACCGGCCACCCTTGCCTAGCGCGCACGCGGTCCGGGCGGCAACCCATTTGGTCAGGGCTGACAAGCCCGCAAGCGACGAGCGAGCACGTGACTGCGCACCGTATTGTGTTTGCAAACGAGAAGGGCGGAACCGGCAAGTCGACGACCGCGATCCACGTTGCCATCGCGCTGGCCTATCAGGGCGCGCGGGTCGCGGTGGTCGACCTCGACCAGCGCCAGCGCACACTATACCGCTATCTCGAGAATCGTGCCGAGACCGAGCGCAAGCGGGGCATTCGGCTGCCGGGCACGCGCTTTGCCGTGTTCGAGGGCCCTGACATGGCCGAGCTCGACTCGCTCTGCGAGGAAATCGCAGATGGTCAGGACTTCCTGATTATCGACACCCCCGGGCGCGACGATCCCTACGCGCTGCATGCCGCGACTGGCGCGGATACGCTGGTCACGCCGATGAACGACAGTTTCGTTGATTTCGACCTGATCGGACAGGTCGAGGGCGAGACATTCAAGGTGCGCAAGCTCTCGTTCTATGCCGAAACCATCTGGGAAGCGCGCAAGAAGCGGGCGCTTGCGGCTGGTGACCGGCAGCGGCGCGAGCTTGACTGGGTGGTGGTGCGCAACCGCCTGCAATATGTCGAGGCGCGCAACATGCGCCGCATCGAAGGGGCGCTCAAGGAGCTGTCGCAGCGCGTCGGATTTCGCATCGCCAGCGGCTTGTCCGAACGGGTGATCTATCGCGAGCTGTTCCCATCGGGCCTGACCCTGCTCGACAAGGGCCACCTTGGCGAACTGGGCACCAGCCATCTGGTCGCTCGCCAGGAATTGCGCGGGCTGCTGGCTGCGCTCAACCTGCCGGCAGTGGCGGCGAAAGCCGATCAGGCGGTACTCGCTTTCCAATGATGAAGCTCATCTGGCTTGTCGTGCTCGCCAGCATCGCCTGCCGGTTGCTTGCCGGTCGTTGGCCTTGGCAATTCCTGACCCGGCGCGATCCGGGTGCGACGCGGATGGAGCAGGCGCGTCGCCATCTCGGCGTCTCGCCCGCCGCGACACGACAGGAAATCATCGAGGCGCATCGCCGCCTGATCGCCGAGGTTCACCCCGATCGCGGCGGAACTAGTGAGCGCGTCCATGCTGCCAATGAGGCGCGCGACATTCTCCTCAATGCACTCGATAGCCGGAGCGACAGGCCATGACCCACAGGTTCGACCAGACGGTGCTGCGCGAATACGACATTCGCGGCGTGATCGGCAAAACCCTGGGCGCGGATGACGCGCGCGCAATCGGTCGCGGCTTTGCCACGCTGCTGCGCCGTGCCCGCGAAGGCAAGGGCGAGACCAAGGTTGCGGTAGGCTGCGACGGGCGGACCAGCTCGCCCATGCTCGAGGCCGCGCTGGTCGAGGGCCTGACTGCCAGCGGTGTCGATGTCGTGCGGGTCGGGATGGGGCCGACGCCGATGCTTTACTACGCCGAGGCCTCAGCCGAAGACGTGCAGGGCGGCATTCAGATAACAGGCAGCCACAATCCCCCCGATTACAATGGCTTCAAGATGGTATTTGAAGGTCGGCCGTTCTTCGGGGCCGACATCCTCCGGCTCGGCGAAATGGCGGCGGCAGGCGACTGGCTTGAGGGCCAGGGCTCGGTCGAGGTCCGCGATGTCATGGAGGCCTATGTCAGCCGCATGCTCGAAGGGCTCGCCGGGATAGACACCGCTGCCCTCGCCGGACTGCGGATCGGCTGGGATGCGGGCAATGGTGCCGCCGGTCCAGCGCTCGAGCGCCTGGTCGCGCGCCTGCCTGGCGAACACATCTGCCTTTACACCGAAGTTGACGGACATTTTCCCAATCACCATCCCGATCCAACCGACGAGGCAAATCTCGCAGACCTGAAACGGCTCGTCGCCGACAAGAACCTCGACTTCGGAGTGGCTTTCGACGGTGACGGAGACCGGATCGGAGCCATCGACGGCGAGGGTCGCGTTATATGGGGCGATCAACTCTTGATGATTTACGCCGAAGACCTCCTCGCAAGACTACCTAATGCGACGATCATCGCCGATGTGAAGGCGAGCCGGGCGCTGTTCGATCAGGTCGCGGCGCTGGGTGGCCAGCCGCTGATGTGGAAGACTGGGCACAGCCTGATTAAATCCAAACTGAAGGAGACTGGCGCGCCGCTGGCTGGCGAGATGAGCGGCCACGTGTTCTTCGCCGACACCTACTACGGCTATGATGATGCGCTCTATGCCGCCGTGCGCCTGATTGCTGCCTCGGTGCGGCTGGGCCAGTCGGTAACGCAATTGCGTGGCGCGATGCCAGCCATGCTCAATACCCCCGAGCTGCGCTTCCAGGTTGACGAGAGCCGCAAGTTCGCTGCGATCGACGAGGTCAAGGTGAGGCTTGCGGGCAGCACTGCGCAGGTCAACGACACCGACGGGGTTAGGGTAACCACGGCGGATGGCTGGTGGCTGCTGCGTGCTTCGAACACGCAGGACGTGCTGGTCGCCCGCGCCGAGAGCGATACGGCCGAAGGGCTCGCACGGCTGCTGGCGCAGATCGACGAGCAGCTTGCTCTGTCCGGGCTCGAGCGCGGACCGCAAGCAGGGCATTGAACCGGACTCGACACGCCGCAACTCTCCCCTACAGTCAGGCAATTGGGCACATGGGCAGGGGAAGCACGCAATGGCATCAGGCGATCGGTTGATCCTTACGCGCAGTGCCCCGTTGCGCCTGCTGACGCTGTTCCTGTTCTATTTCACCCAGGGTTTTCCGGTAGGCCTGTTTTTATATGCGGTCCCGGCATGGATGGCGGCCAATGGCGAGAGCACGGTCGCAGTCGCGGCGGTTGTTGGCGCGGCGGCGCTGCCGTGGTCGCTCAAGCTGGTCAACGGCTTCATTATCGACCGTTACACCTTCCTGGCGATGGGCAGGCGGCGCAGCTGGATCATCGGCGCGCAGGCCTTGATTGTCCTTGTGCTGCTGGCGGGCGCGGCAATCTCGCCAGCGCACGGCGACGTCTTCCTGATTTCGGCGTTTGCGTTTGCTGCCAATGTGGCGGTGACTTTCCAGGATGTCGGGATCGACAGTCTGGCAGTCGATATCATGGCCGAAAGCGAGCGGGCCAAGGCCTCGGGCATCATGTTTGGCGCCCAGACCCTCGGAATTGCAGCAGCAACCGCGCTGGGCGGGACGCTGCTCGAGGCTTACGGCTTTGCCACGTGCATGGTGATTGCAGCGCTGATCCCGGCGGGCGTGATGCTTTACGGTGCGGCCATCCGCGAGCGCGAGGGCGAGAAGCGCCTGCCGTGGAGCGCAGGCGCAAGCCATCCCTACAATCGCGAAATCCAGGTGGCGGCCTGGCTGCCACTCCTGCGAAACGCGCTGCGTGCGATCCTGGCACCGCTCAGCCTTGCACTGCTGCCGGTCCTGCTGATCAATGCGATGCCAGCCGGTGCGCACGAAGCGTTCCATCCGGGCCTCGCGACCAACCTGGCTGGCTGGTCGCTAAGCGATTACACCAATGTCATATCGACCTCGCAACTGATTGTCGGCCTGTTGGGACTGGCGGTAGGCGGGTGGGCCGTCGATGCGATCGGCGCGCAGCGATCGGCGATCATTGTCCTGCTTATCCAGATTGCCATGGCCGCGGCTATGATCGCAGCTCGGCCATACTGGACCAACGACGGGGTGCTGATGGCCTATTTCTTTGGCGGCGAGTTCATCTCGACCTTTACCAGCATCACGCTCGTGCCGATCGCCATGCGCCTGTGTTCGCCTGCAGTCGCGGCGACCCAGTTCACCATCTACATGGCCACCGCCAATTTCGGCAGGCCGCTGGGTGCTTCGATGGCGGCGGCGATAGCTGGGGTGGGCAGTCCCGTGCTGATGTATGGTCTGATCGTAGCGATCTATGCAGCGGCGGTGGTCTGGCTCCTGATTGTGCGCTTCCCCGGTGAGGACCGGGCCTTCGCCGATACGGCCGAAGTCTTGCCACAAGGACAAGGTACCCCGACGGCACAGAATTGATCGGCAGGCAGCGCGATCAAGCCTCGACAAGCCGCAAGACTGCTGCATAGTCGCGCTCTTTCGGGGTCGGGGGGGCAGATCATGGTGACAGGCGCAAACGGGCAATCGGGCGGCGGATCGATGATCCTGACCCAATCGAAACCGCTGCGGCTGCTGACGCTGTTCCTGTTCTACTTCACTCAGGGTTTTCCGGTTGGCCTGTTCTTCTATGCGGTGCCTGCGTGGATGGCGGCAAACGGGAACAGCGCCGGGGCCACCGCTTCGGTGGTCGGCATGGCGGCACTGCCGTGGTCGCTCAAGCTGATCAACGGCTTTATCATTGATCGCTACACCTTCGTGCCGATGGGGCGGCGGCGCAGCTGGATCATCGGCGCTCAGGGACTGATCGTGCTGGTTTTCCTGACCGCCGCAGCGCTGTCTCCGCAGCACAGCGACGTGCTGCTGCTGTCCGCGATTGCCTTTACCGCCAATCTGGCGATCAATTTCCAGGACGTCGGGATCGACAGTCTCGCGGTCGACATCATGGCCGAGAACGAGCGCGCCAAGGCCGGCGGGATCATGTTCGGCGCTCAGGTGCTGGGCATTTCGGCAGCAACAGCGCTGGGCGGCTCTCTGCTGCAGGGCTTCGGTTTCTCCGTCGCCATGGCTGCAGCCGCCGTGGTTCCGGGCGCGATCATGATCTATGGCATGTGCATTCGCGAGCGTGAGGGCGAACGGCGCCTGCCTTGGAGCGCGGGTGTGAGCCATCCGCACAACCTGGCGGTCAAGCCGCAAGCCTGGCTGCCGCTGCTCAGGGCGAGCTTCAAGGCGGTGTTCATGCCGCTGAGCCTCATCTTGCTAACCGTGCTGCTGCTGCGCGCCATGCCCGCGGGCGGGCACGAGGCCTTCCATCCGATCCTTGTCGTCTCGACCGGGGGCTGGACGTTGAGCGAATATACCAACGTCATGTCGATGGTGCAGCTGGTCTCGGGCCTGATTGCGCTGACCATCGGCGGATGGGGGTCGATGCGATTGGCGCGCAGCGCTCGGTAAAGATCCTCGCGCCGATCGGCGTTGCGCTGTTTGCCGCGATGGCGCTGGCATCGAATTTCTGGACCGAGGATACAGTCCTTATCGGCTATTTCCTGATCGCCGACATCCTCACAATCCTGGTGACGGTCGCGCTAATCCCGATCTGCATGCGCATGTGTTCGCCCGCTGTCGCGGCTACGCAGTTCACCATCTACATGGCCATGGCAAACTTCGGCAGGCCGCTCGGGGCCACTCTGGCAGCGGCAACTGCCGGGGCAGGCAATCCGGTCTCGCTCTACTGGGGGCTCGCAGCTGCTTACGCTGTGATCTTCGCCATAATGCTGTTCGTCCGCTTTCCCGGCGACAACCGCGCCTTTCACGACACTGCCAAAGTCTTGCCGCAAGGCGAAGGGCTGGCCCCGGTTCGCGACTGACCGCCAAGGGCATTCAGGTCAGCCATAGGACCACCGCCGCACCGATCGCAGCCATCGCGCTGAGCACGAGAGTGGCGATAGCGGGCAAGGCGCGTCTCCACCCGGCAATACTGCCGGCAAGGAAAGCCTTGAGCAGCGAGTTAAGCACGATCGGCGCAAGCAGCACCAGCGCCGCCATCTGCGCCGCCAGCGTGCCTTGCGGCAGGCTGCCCATGGTGATCACAGCGCTGTCGACATCGACCGTTCCCGAAATCGCGAGGACCAGCGCCAGTCCCTGATCGCCGAAGCGCTCCAGCACCCAGCGCGCCGCCAAGGCCATGACCATGACCAGGAGGACCAGCAGCAGCGCCGGGCCAAGCGCGGCCGGGTTTTTGAGACCGATCTCGGCTTGCACCTGCGCGCCTTCGCGTCGCGCCCTTCGCAATTGCAGCGCTGCTGCGGTCAGGCTGACCAGCATCGCCGGTGCCGCGATCAGTGCGAAACTGGCGAGCGCAAAAGGGGCCAGCGCCGCGACCAGCACCATGACTCTTGCAAACATGACTGCCGAAGCAGTGCTGATCCCGGCGTGCAGGATCATGTCATCGCCGCGCTGGTGGTCCATGCGGTGTGCGAGCGAAACCGTAACGGCGGTCGACGAGACCACTGCGCCTGCTGCCGCTGTCACCAGCACGCCCCGGGTCGGGCCAAGCAGCTTGGCTGCGACATAGCCCGCCAGCGAGAAGGCGTAGACGAGCACCACCACCATCCACAGCTGGCGCGGGTTCCATGCGTGGAGCGGACCATAGGGACGGTCAGGCAGAAGCGGCAGCACGACCAGCGCGATCAGCGCGAGCCGGGCAATGGCGCGAATATCCTTCTCACTCATCCGGCCAACCAGCTTGTGCAGTCGCTCGCGAAGCGACAGCAGCAGGATCATCGATCCCACCGTGACCGATGCGGTAAGACCGTTGCCTGTCGCGGCGAGGAAGCCGCAGGCCATGGTCAGGAGGCCGACCATGCTGCCCGTGCCGCTCACCTGGTCCGGCCGTCGTGACGTGCGGAAATAGCTGACCACGACCAGTGCCGCGGTCGCACCAAGCACGATGAGCGCGACCAACTGCGCCCAGCTGTAGAACGCGCCGGCGACACCTCCAGCCAGACCAAGCAGGCCGAAAGTGCGAATGCCAGCGAAGCGTGAGCCGGGCGAAGCGCCGCGCTGGGTCCAGCCCCGCTGCACGCCAACCAGCAGGCCCAGTGCCAGGGCCAGCGCCATGCCGGTAAGATCGATGCTGGTAGCTGCCGTGGCTTGCGTCATTGCGCCTGCATCGGCCAGTGCGCGGCGGCTCGCAAGTGGGCAGCTCGCGCAAAACCATGTATTGCCTGCTGCAATGGCCCCGCAGCATTCCCCGTCCGGCGTTCCTCCCGAAATCGAGCGCTGGTTCGCGGGTCGCGGCTGGCAGCTGCGCCGCCATCAGCTGGCAATGCTCGATGCCGCCAATCAGGGCCGTCACGCTCTGCTTGTTGCCGATACCGGCGCAGGCAAGACGCTGGCCGGGTTCCTGCCGATGCTCGCAGATTTTTGCCCCTCATCGCTGGCGGGCAAACCGCCGCCTGA
>JBIPOX010000031.1:0-8169 GCA_044378785.1 Novosphingobium sp. | reverse complement strand
ACCGGGCGGGAGTTTTCCTCATCGAGGATCCACTTGTGCCAGCCCTTGCTCGCATCGCCGAAGCTCATGCAGCCAAGGCAGAGGCGCGAGACCACCAGGCCGGTCTTGCCAAGCCGCGCATATTCCATCCCCGTCCCTTTCGTTGCTGCCCGAGTCGCTGCCCAGACCCTTGTCGATGGGACCGGTGAAAGCAATGTCGCAAAGTGTCGCACGCATTGAAAAATGCTGCTTTCGCTCCAGATTCGGGAGCAGGTCTCTCGCAACAGGATCAGGCCACCGTGAACACGCTAAAGACGACCATGCTGCTGGCAGCGCTGACCGCGCTGTTCATGGCGCTCGGCTTCATGTTCGGCGGGCGCGGCGGGGCGATGATCGCCCTGCTGCTGGCGCTGGGCATGAACTTCTTCACTTACTGGAACGCCGACAAGATCGTCCTGCGCATGCACAATGCGCGCGAGGTCGATGCGCGCAGCGCGCCGCAACTCTATGGCATGGTCGCGCGGCTGGCGCAGCGCGCCGCCATGCCCGTGCCCAAGGTCTATGTTATTGAAGATCCCAGCCCCAACGCGTTTGCCACGGGGCGCAACCCCGCCAATGCCGCCGTGGCGGCGACCACTGGCCTGCTCGATCGGCTCAATCCCGACGAAGTCGAGGCAGTTATGGCGCACGAGCTGGGCCACGTGCGCAACCGCGATACCCTGGTGATGACCATGGTCGCCACCATCGCCGGTGCGATTTCGATGATTGCCAACTTCGGAATGTTCTTCGGCAGCAGCGAGAACCGCAATCCGATCGCGATGATTGCGGCGGTGTTCATGGCGCCGTTCGCGGCAATGATCGTGCAGATGGCGATCAGCCGCACCCGCGAGTTTGGCGCCGATCAGGCGGGCGCCGAGATCAGCGGCAACCCGCGCGCCCTTGCCTCGGCGCTGCGCAAGATCGCGCTTCCCGCCCAGCAAATCCCCAGCCAGGGGGCGATGCGCAACCCGGCCGCGGCGCAGCTCTATATCGTGCCGAGCGCGGTACGTTCGCTGTTCTCGACCCATCCCGACACCGGCGAGCGGATCGCCCGGCTCGAGGCGATGGCCCCGGGCGGCGGTGCTGGCGGCTCGCTGGCAGGCGCACCGCGCCGCTCCGCGCTCGATCCGCATCGCGAGGGCTGACCCAGATCGACAGGCAGGGGCATCACGCGGCTTGCGCATGGAATGCAACGCGGTAAGTTCATTGCCGCAAAGCATTCGATGACAGAGAGGTGCCGCCATGCTGAAATCCGCCGGTAACGGGCTGCGCGACGTTCCCTATCCGATTTCCGATCCGGAACGGATCCCGGTCGCACGCTACTTCGCCGAGGAGTTCCACCAGGCCGAGCTCGACCACCTGTGGCCGCATGTCTGGCAGAACGCCTGCCGGCTCGAGCAGATCCCCGAGCCGGGCGACTGGATCGAGTATTCCAACGTCGGCAAATCGGTGATCGTGGTGCGCACCGAAAGCGGAGTGAAGGCGTTCAACAACGCCTGCCGCCATCGCGGTGTGCCGTTTGCGGGCGGCCAGCCGCTGGACAAGGACTATTCGTCAGCCTTCGGCAATTGCTCGAAGAAGGGCTTTGTCTGCCCCTTCCACGGCTGGGCCTGGAACATGAACGGCGAGAATACGCGCGTCTATGGCCGCCACCTGCTTAGCGAAAAGCAGCTCGATCCAGACGACGTCAACCTCGTGGCCTGCCGGGTCGACATCTGGGGCGGCTGCGTATGGATCAACCACGACAACGACGCGCCCAGCTTGCGCGAAACGCTCGGCCAGGTGACCGAAGATTTTGACCTGCACGGCGTTTCCGACCTGCGCGCCGAATGGCATTACGGCACGGTACTGCCTGCCAACTGGAAGATCGCGATGGAGGCCTTCATGGAAGGCTACCACGTGATGCAGACCCACCCGCAATTGCTGGAAGCCAGCCCCGGCATCTATGCCTCGATGTACGAGGACGCGAGCGCCAGGGGCCTCGGCGAGCGGCCGCGCGTCGCCGCCGAGGCCATCGACATCAGGGCAGCAATCGAGGCCCAGCTCAATTCGTTCCAGCTCTTGAGCGACGGCATGGCCGGGATGATCCACCAGAAAGAGGTCGATATCCTGCGAACCGTACCCACCGACGGCCTGCCCGACGATCCCGGCCAGGCCATCGCGATGTGGTTCGGCATGGGCATGAAGGCGATCACCGATGGCCTTCGTGCCCGGGGCGAGCCATGCTGCGACATCCTCGAGGTTTCGCAGTCGAACCCGGTCTCGGCGGTGCAGTTCTTCTTCCCGCACTACTTCCTGCTGCCGACCTTCCAGTCGATGTCGGGCTACCGAGTCAGGCCGCTGGGGCCGGAAAAGTGCTTCTTCGAGATCTGGTCGCTGACCAGCTATGCCGAGGAACCGGACCCGGTGATGGAGCCGACCGTGCTGCCCTACAACAGCCCCGAGTTTCCGCAGATCCCGCGCCAGGACTATGCCAATATCCCGATCCAGCAGGCCGGGATGCACTCGAACGGGTTCGAGTTCATGCGCCTGTCCAAGGACGTGGAAGGCATGATCAGCAATTACCAGCGGATCATAGACGGCTATCTCAAGGGCCTGCCGGTCGAAAAGCTGAACGCAGCGATCCACGAGCTGCGGCTGAACTTTGACGGGCCGATCAAGGAGCTGGATTTGTAGGGAGAGACAGCGGGTCGTCACTCCGCCATCGCCTGCCCTGAATCATCCACCGATTGAATTTGCGCCGGAGCATCCGCGCTTTACTTGGTAAGCAAGTTATGCAAACATATGTCCAAGTCGTGGGACAGCGAGAATCCGATTCCCCAATGGGCTGAAAAGCGGGCCGGCTGATACACACGACATGCGGGAGCTGGAGGGGTCAAGCCTAGTCGAAGCCAATTCAGGGAGCATACAATGGTGATGTCACGCAGATCGAATCCGCGCCGGTCCCGTCAAGCAGTGATCGCTTTCCAGGCGATCGCCCTGGCCTCGGCATCGCTACCCACCCTCGCCATGGCGCAGCAGGCATCCGATGACGATGCCAACGATATCATCGTCACCGCCCAGCGGCGCGAGCAGAACGCGATCGATGTTCCGATCAGCCTGAGCGTGATTTCAGGTGCCGAAGCGCTCGCATCGGGTGCGGCAAGCACCCTCGATCTGGCACGCATGGCACCGGGCCTTTCGATCGGCCAGAACTCGGGCGACGGTGACTTCCCGTTCATCTCGCTGCGCGGCGTCACCATGCGCGACTTTGCCGATACCAACGAGAGCCCTTCGGCAGTCTACATCAACGAGTTCTACAAGGCCAACCTGATGGGCCTCGACTCGCAGATGTTCGATCTCCAGCGGATCGAGGTGCTGCGTGGCCCGCAAGGCACGCTTTATGGACGCAACGCCACCGGCGGCCTGATCCATTTCATCGCCGCACCGCCGACCGAGGAATTCGACGGCTATGTCTCGGCGACCATCGGCGAGCGCGATCGCTACAAGGCCGAGGCAGCGATCGGCGGACAGCTCACGCCCGGTCTCAATGCCCGGTTGAGCCTGTTCCACCATCAGTACGATGGCTATATCAAGAACAATTGGCCCGGCGGCCTTGACGGCAATGCGCTCGATGCCTCGGCGTTCCGCGGCCAGATCGCCTGGCAGATGGCACCCGATGTCGCGGTTGACCTGTTCCTGCAATACTATCGAAACGATAATGACGCCGGCAACATGTTCACCCATGTCGTCGTGCGCCAGGATCCGGTGACGGGTCTGTCCATCCGTAATCCGGGCGGGCTCGATGCCTTCGGTTTCGGCGACAGCAAGCCGCGTGAGACCAACAGCAATGGCGATCCTTTCCTCAAGTCCGAACAATGGACCGCGATCGGCAAGCTGCGCTGGGACCTTGGCGGGGGTACGACTCTCACCTCGATCACCGGCTTCGAAACGGGAGACAAGCAAGCCCGGTTCGACAGCGATTCGACCCCAGGCGGCCGCACGACCGCAGTCAATCCCGAGGCCGAGCAGTTTTCGCAGGAGTTGCGGCTGGCGGGCGAGACTGGCATCGCGACCTGGACGGCGGGCTTCTATTATTTCGACTACCAAGTCGATGGCTTCCAGCGGCGCCAGACGAGCGCCGCCGTCGGTCCGCGCGCGCCAGTGTTTTATGACCTCAAGAGCGAGAGCTGGGCGGTCTTCGCCAACGTTGATCTGGCGCTGAGCGAAACGCTGACCGCAACGGCAGGCCTTCGCTATACCGACGAGCGCAAGAAGTACGATCTCAACAACACCGACACCGGCCCGGTGTTCAACGTCAACACCGTCGGCGACCTGGCCCGGCGCAACGACGACAATGTCAGCTTTACCGGCCGCCTGAGCTGGAAGCCGTCGGACGGCCAGTTGTTCTATGCCGGCATCGCGCGCGGCTTCAAGGCGGGGACGTTCAACGTCGGCTACACGCCGATCAACACCAATGCGATCTCGGTCAAACCCGAAGAGCTGACCAGCTACGAAGCAGGTGCGAAATTCGAGAGCGCTGGCGGCGGCGCGATGATCAGCGGCGCGGTGTTCTATTACGATTACAAGAACAGTCAGGCATTCCAGTTCGATGGCCTGACCTTGTCATCCACTACTTTCAACCGCGACGCCGAAATCACCGGTGCCGAGCTTGAATTCATGGTGAGGCCCCTGAGCGGGCTGCGGCTGCGCGGATCGCTGACCTATCTCGACGCCAAGCTGCTCGACGTGCAATTGCCTGGCCTTGCCAACAATGGCCCGGTCGTCGATCGCCGCATGCCGCTTGCGCCGAAATGGTCGGCAAACCTGACTGCCGACTTCAGCCTGCCCGGCCCCGGCGGCAGCGAGTTCGGACTGCAGGGCGATGTATCCTACAAGGGCAGCCAGTTCTTCGATGCCTTCAACAGCCCCAGCCAGTTCGAGGACAGCTATGTGCTGGCCAATGCGCGGGTCTCGTGGACCGATGCCAGCGATGCGCTGACCGTGGCGGTGTTTGCCGAAAACCTGTTCGACAAGGAGTATCGCACCGCTGCGTTCGATCTCGCGTTCCTAGGCATCGGAACCGAAGTCTGGGGTCGGCCGCGCTGGATTGGCGGCAGCGTGACCTATCGGTTCGGCTCTGGCGAAGACTAACCGGTGAAGTGGCTCGTCGCGCTTGCTGCCGGTGCCACTCTCGCCGGTTGCGTCAGTCATGCTGCGGCTCCGGCCGCAGCCCCGACGCGCAGCGCAGCAGTGCGATTTACCGGCGCGATGGAACCGGCGGGCAGCGAGCGCGCACTCTACCAGTCGCTGATCCTCGATCTCGCGGCGGTCTGGATGGATTGCAATCCGGAGCTGATGCGGCGCACGCTGAGCGCAGATGTCGATTTCTCCTATCCGACCAACCGCATTATTGGCATCGATGCGGCGGTCGCCGATCTCGAGCAGTTCTGCAAGGTGGCGACCGACCGCAGCATCTACTTTCCTGCCGACGCCTTCTATATCGACACGCAAAACCGGCGGGTGGCTGCCGAGCTTCAGCACCGGGTCATCCAGAACGGCAAGAAGCAGGTGGTCAACGATGTGTGGATCGCCACGATCCGCGACAGCAAGATTGCGATCATCAAGGAATATCTCGACGGCCGGGTCAAGGATCTCCAGGCTTCCGGCGTGCTCGAATATGGCGAGGACGCGCCGTTCCTTACGCCGTGGCCGCCGCGGAAGCCGGTGCCAAAGCCGTAATCGCTGCCGGGATCGGCGCGCGTACCAGACCGGCAGCCTCAAGCGCAGCGGCTACACGGAAAATCCTGGCCTCGGCCCATGGCGCAGCGATCAGTTGCACTCCGATCGGCAGCGGCCCGGTCGTGACAACCGGCACGGTCATGACTGGCAGCCCGATATAGCTGAGCGGCTGGGTGTAGATACCCACATGCGCGCGCGCCGACGCCGGCTTGCCGTCGATCATCAGCACCTGCTGGTCATAGGCCGGGGCCGCGCAGGGCGTGGTCGGAGCGATCAGGACATCGTAATCCGCAAAAACCGCGCGCGCCGCATCGCGGAAGCGGCGGCGAAAGCGCTGCGCCTGGATGACGATATTGGCGGGAAGCAGCGCCCCGGCCAGCATCCGGTCGCGAGTCGCCTTGTCGAAATCGGCAGCGCGATTGCGCAGACGGTGAAGGTGAAGGTTGCCTGCCTCGGCGGAGGTGATCAGGAAGGCCGCAAAGCGGGCGATATCGGCGCCGGGCAATTCGACGCGGGCCGTGGCACCCAGTTCCTGCGCCACATCGCTCACTGCTGCGCGCGCCTGTTCGTCGGCATTGCGTTCGAACCAGCCGCCCAATACGCCAATCCGCAGGCCTGCCGCCGAATCCGCGAGCGCGCTGACCGGATCGGGAGGGAGCGCGGTGCAAACCGGATCGCGCGGGTCCGGCCCCTGCATCAGGTCATAACTGATCGCCAGATCATCGACGCTGCGCGCCATCGGCCCGACATGATCGAGACTGGAAACAAACGCCACTGTCCCAGCGCGCGATAGCCGGCCAAAGGTCGGCTTTAGCCCAAACACGCCGCAAAACGCCGCAGGCACCCGGATCGAGCCATTGGTGTCTGAGCCAAGGCCGATATGGGCAAAATCGGCAGCGACCGCTGCGGCCGCCCCGCCCGACGAGCCGCCTGCCAGGCGGCTGGGATCGTGGGGATTGCGAGTCGCGCCGAAGTACTCGTTGTCAGTCGCAAAGCCGTAGGCGAATTCGTCCATGTTGGTCGCCGCGACAATCACCGCGCCGGCCTCTCGCAAGCGCCGCACCGCAGTGGCATCCTCGCGCGCGGGTGCGGCCTCAAGCCGCTGCTTTGCTCCGGCAACTGTGACCGATCCGGCCAGGTCGAACAGGCTCTTTACCACCACTGGCACCCCGGCCAGCGGACCGGAGTCACGGCCTTGCGCAACCTTGCGATCGATCAAGTCCGCGGCGGAAAGCGCCTGCTGCTCGAAAACCTCGGAGCAGCTGTTAAGCTGGGGATCTGTCCGGGCGATCCGTGCAAGCGCATCGCGGACCACCTCGCTGGCCGAAAACTCCTGCGCAGCGACGCCCTGGCCGACCTGCCTTGCCGTCATGCGCGCGAATTGGCTCACGGCACGAAGACCATTGCCTGCTCTTCTTCCCAATCGAGTTCTATCGCCATCAGCGCGGCGCTCTGTTCAAGCATGAAAGCAAGGTTGGTGATCACCCCAGGTCGGTGCTCGGGCGCAAGCGAAAGACCGAGCGCGGTGGCGGCGGCATCGACATAAGCTGCAACGGCCTCTTCGCTTTGAGAGCCTGATGGCGCAGCCGGTTCCGTCATCTTCATCCTTCAGGTTGACCGACCGGCCGAACTGTTTTGATCGCATGCCCAACGTCGATATTTATTATGCATAATCTGCTCACTTATGCAATTGTTCGCAGTCGCTGTCTGGTTTACCAACTAGGCTCGCCAGCTCTGGCAGGAGCACGTGAGGCTTGATGGATCGCACACCCGAGACGGTTTCTATGAAGACCCGCGACGGTGTCCGGCTCGATGCGGATATCTATCGCCCGGCAGGCCAGGGTCCCTATCCGGTGCTGCTGATGCGACAGCCATACGGGCGGCGGATTGCCTCGACCGTGTGTTATGCCCATCCGGCCTGGTATGCCGACAAGGGCTATATCGTGGTCATCCAGGACGTTCGCGGTTGCGGCAGCTCGGAGGGTCACTTTACACCCTTCGTGCACGAGGCCGAGGATGGGGCAGACACGGTCGCCTGGGCCGCCGGGCTAGCGGGATCGAGCGGTGCGGTCGGGATGTACGGCTTTTCCTATCAGGGCGTCACTCAGCTACTCGCCGCATCGCAGAGTCCACCAGCCCTGAAGGCGATCGCTCCGGCGATGATCGGCTGGCAAATGGACGAGGACTGGGCCTGGCGTGGCGGCGCGTTCTGCCTTGCTGCCAATGTTGGCTGGGCGGTTCAGCTGGCCGCCCGGCGCGCTGGCGACACCGAAGCTTTTGCGCAGCTGCACGCCGCCGCGCGCGGACCGCTGCCGGGGGGGGCGCTCCCCGCCCAGCCCGATCTGCTCACCTGCCATGCCAGTTACGCGCCGCACTATCACCAGTGGCGCGAACACGATCCCGGCGAGCAATACTGGCAGGAGATATCGC
>JBIPOX010000030.1:0-8255 GCA_044378785.1 Novosphingobium sp. | reverse complement strand
TCGATGCGCAGCATTTCCTGGATCTGCAGCCACATCGAATCCCAGTTCTCGAACAGGATTACCGCATTGGGGCCGATGCTGAGCCGCGACAGCTTCTTGCGCGCAATCGCTTCGGCTTTCTTTTCCGAGCGGATCATCTCGAACTGTTCGGTCGGCATGATGTCGCCTGACGTGATGGTACGGGAAGCGCGGGGCATTTCTTGAACCTTTCTTTGACTAGCGATCACAGCCCGTAGGCAAAGGCCATGACTTCGATGGGATGGCCGATCCGCGCGGGCGGCTCCTGACCATTGGCCGCGATCACCTGCTTGAGGTGCGGCCCGGCCAGCGGGCATTCGCTGACGACGAGATCGGGATCGGACTTCATCAGCGCGCGCGCCGAGGGCTTGCCGACCTTGATCGCGCGATCGAAATTCTGCTTGAAGATGCCCCACTTGCCGCCGTGGCCCGAGCATCGCTCGGTCAATTGCGGATTGGCCTCAGGGATGAGGCGCAGCATCTCCATCGCCTTTGGCCCCATGTTCTGGGCGCGGGCATGGCAGGCAAAGTGGACGCCGATCGTCTTGGCCATCGGCGCAATCGGGGCGAGCCCGGTATCCTTGGCCAGCGCGACAACATATTCCGCCACGTCGAAGGCGTGCCTGGAAAGCAGCTCGACATTGGCGTTCCCCGGCTCGATCAGCGGCCACTCGAACTTGAGCATCAGCGCGCAGCTCGTGGTCAGCGGCACAATGTCCCAGCCCTCTTCGATCAGCGGCGCGAAAAAGGCCGAGATGCGCTCTGCCGCCGAGGCAACCGCCGCCATGTCGCCGTTTTCCAGCTTGGGCATGGCACAGCAATCGGGATATTCGACGCGCAGCTGCACCCCGTTGTGGGCGAGCACCTTGATCGCCGCCATGCCTGGCGTCGCGTCGTTGAAATTGTCGTGGCAGCCAGCATAGAGCACCGCCTTGCGCCCGAAAGCCGGGCCGTCCGGATTGGGCGGCGGGATCAGGCCCGGAGCCTGATTGACTAGCGCGGTTTCGAGAAACTGCGGCACGTGGGCGCGGCTGTCGATGCCCAGCACCGTTTCCATGACCGGCCGGGTCAGGTCGTTGCCCTCTTTGGTCGCCCAGTTCGCCGCGCCAGCAGCGATCGTGCCGAGGCGGCCGTTGCGTGTCATCTTGGCGAGCTCGCGATCGGCCAGAGAAGTCTCACCTTTGCGGTGCTCGACCGCGCGGTGGCGCAGCATCAGGTGCGGAAAATCGAGGTCGAATTCGTGCGGCGGAACATAGGGACACTTGGTCATGAAGCACATGTCGCACAGCGTGCAGGCGTCAACGACTGCCTTGAGCTGACCGGACGAAAGATCGGCGACCTCCTCGTTCGGGCTTTCGTCGATCATGTCGAACAGCAGCGGGAAGCTGTCGCACAGGTTGAAGCAGCGGCGGCAGCCATGGCAGATATCATAGACGCGGCGCAGCTCGGCTTCGAGCGCGTTCTCGTCATACCATGCCTCGTTGCGCCAGGGGATTTCGTGGCGCGTCGGCGCTCCAAGGCTGCCTTCCATGGCTATGCTCCCTGTTTCGGTCTAGTGGGCGCGCAGACGCAACCCAGGGCCGCGCTTGCGGCCCCGGATCACTTCATCGCCAGCGCTCCCTGCAATGACAAGGAGCAAATCGGCCCGTCAATCAGGCGTCGAGGCTGTCGAGCGTCTTCTGGAACTTGCCAGCGTGGCTCTTCTCGGCCTTGGCGAGGGTTTCAAACCAGTCGGCGATCTCGTCAAAACCCTCGTCGCGCGCAGTCTTGGCCATGCCCGGGTACATATCGGTGTACTCATGGGTTTCGCCGGCGATCGATGCCTTGAGGTTGAGCGCGGTGTTGCCGATGGGCTCGCCGGTGGCGGGATCGCCGCATTCCTCGAGGTATTCGAGATGGCCGTGCGCGTGGCCGGTCTCGCCCTCGGCGGTCGAGCGGAACACGGCGGCGACATCGTTGTAGCCTTCGACGTCGGCCTTCTGGGCGAAATAGAGGTAACGGCGGTTTGCCTGACTTTCACCGGCGAATGCGGCCTTGAGGTTTTCCTCGGTCTTTGAACCCTTCAATCCCATAACACCAAACTCCTTTGCATGGACACGACTGGACCCCTGAAATGGGTCGCGCAGGCAGGTTTTGCCATTGGGAAATTCCGCGTTTGGTAATCGGTAAAAACGATCACCCTCCTGCGAATTATTCGCAAATAAGATTTATGACTGCTGGAAGTCCGCTCGCCTGTCTTGCGCTCTTGCAGCGCTGGTGCCCCTGGCCCGACTCGAACGGGCACATCTTTCGATACTCGATTTTGAGTCGAGCGCGTCTACCATTCCACCACAGGGGCCCTGTGCGCGACCAGCGGCGCTTGCTTTAGCGGCGTAGTCGCCCCGGTTCAATCCTTGAGCGCTTCAACCAGCAGCTTGTGCAGCTTGGAATGTAGCGCATCGTTGCCCGCCAGCACCGTCTCGTCGCAGACCGGCTGCGAACGACCGCGCCAGTCAGTAACGAAACCGCCCGCCTCGCGCACCAGAAGGCACCCGGCCGCCGTGTCCCACGGCTTGAGACCGGCCTCCCAGAAGCCCTCGTAGCGGCCCGCAGCCACCCAGGCCAGATCGAGCGAGGCCGCACCAAACCGCCGGATTCCGGCGACTTGCGGTGCAAGCGCACTATAGATGCGCTTCCACTGGTCGGGATCGCCTGCCCCCGAAAACGGAATCCCGGTGGCGATCAGGCTTTCATCGAAATAGCGCCGCGCCGACACCCGCAGACGGCGATCCTGCAGCCACGCACCCCGGTTCTTTTCCGCCCAGAAGCTCTCGTCGGTAATCGGTTGATAGACCAGCGCGGCGATAACATCGCCCCACCCCTTGCCATCGGCACGCGGCTCCTGCGCGGCGATCGAAACCGCGAAATGCGGGATGCCGTGGAGAAAGTTGCTGGTCCCGTCGAGCGGATCGATGATGAAGCGCGGCTTGTCGGGCTCGCCTGGGATCTCGCCGCCTTCTTCCATCAGGAAGCCCCAGTCGGGCCGGGCCTGGCGCAGCTCGTCCCACAAGGTGCGCTCGGCATGCTGATCGGCCTTCGAGACGAAGTCGGCCGGGCCCTTGCGCGAGACCTGCAGGTGCTCGACCTCGCCGAAATCGCGGCGCAGGCGCTGGCCGGCCTTGCGCGCGGCGCGCTCCATCATGCGGATCAGGCCGGAAATAGCTGCCATGCCCAGGCTCCCTGATCGCGCTCAGTTCGCCTTGCTGACGTAGGTCCGCTCATAGACATCGACGATGATGCGCGTGCCGCTCTCGATATGGGGCGGCACCATGACCCGCACGCCATTATCGAGGATCGCGGGCTTGTAGCTCGACGAGGCAGTCTGCCCCTTCACCACTGCATCGGCCTGAACGATCTCGGCCTCTACCTGTTCGGGCAATTGCACCGAAATCGGCCGCTCGTCGTACATTTCGAGCATCACGGTCATGCCATCCTGAAGGAAAGCAGCCGCCTCGCCGATCAGGTCGGCATCGAGGTTGATCTGATCGAAGGTGTCGGTGTCCATGAACACCAGGCTATCGCCATCGGCGTAGAGATACTGGAAATCCTTGGTTTCGAGATAGACCTTCTCAACCGTGTCGGCGCTGCGATAGCGCAGGTTGGTCTTGCGACCGTCGATCAGATTCTTCATCTCGACTTGCATGTAGGCGCCGCCCTTGCCCGGCTGGGTATGCTGGGTCTTGGCGACCTTCCAGATGCCGCCTTCGTGCTCGAGAATGTTGCCGGGACGGATGTCGACGCCGCTGATCTTCATGTGAGCTGCCTTCGCGCAAAAAAACAGGGTTGCAGGGGATGCAATGATGCGTGGGTTGCCGCGCCCTTAGCGCGCCCGCAAGGTTGTGGCAATCGCATCGCTCCGGTGCTAGCCAACGGCTTGTGAAGCGCTTCGCCGCCCTGGTTGCCCTTGCCTTGTCCGGCGCCCTTGCGGGTTCGCCTGCCCTGGCCGTGCCCGGAGGCGACCTCGCTACCTTGCCGCCAGGCCTCTATCGCTGCGAAAAGCCGGGCGACATTCTGAGCCTTGTTGCGGTCCGCATGGAGCAGGACGATTTCGTGCTGCGCCCGTCCTCAAGCTATGTCGTGGGTGGCAAACGCGGCAGCTACCTGCTCACCGGCGATCGCATGGTGATGACCGGCGGCCCGTTCGAAGGCCGCGCATTTGTGCGCACTTCGGTCGGATTCCTGCGCATGCTGGGGCCGGACGGCAAGCCGGGTGAGCTGCGCTGCGTGCTGCGGCGGCGCGCGATGCCCTGACAGATTACTGCAAACCACAATCGGGAGAAAAGACGATGGCACTGAACGAAGCGGCGCTTCAGGAATTGATCGACAAGGAAGCGATCCGCGAACTGGTGCTGCACTATTCGCGGGCGATCGACCGCAAGGATCTGGCCTTGCTGAAAGACCTCTACACCGAGGATGCAACCGACACGCATGGCACCGACTTCAATGGTACGGCGAGCGACTTTGTCAGCTTCATCGAGGCGACGCAGCCGTTCATGCCCTACTCCGGACACCACGTGTGCAATCACCTGATCAGCGTTGAGGGCGACCAGGCGTTTGGCGAGGTCTACATTCTTGGAGCGCAATGCATCGGGGCGATCGACGGCGACAAGCTCGAGGACTGGCACGTGATGCGCTATATGGACGACTATCGGCGTTGCGCCGATGGCAAGTGGCGCTTTGCCAAGCGCGTCGTCGCTTACGACTGGATCATCCTGCGACCCTACGAGGGCGCGATCGCGGATAGCGGCGAAGGCGACCAGAGCTACAGCGAGCTCAAGTCCCGCCTGTTCGCGAGGGGACCACGCGCATAGGTTAGCCCCCCGCGACTTTCTGCATCACCACCACCTCGCGCGCTTCGCCGAGCGGCACGGACCAGTCTGCCTGGACCACACCGTCGATGGCGAAACTGGCGCGCACGTCGGCTAGGTCGGCAAAGCCAGGGCCGAGTTCGTCGAGCTGGTTGACGACGCCGAACAGCGTCCGCGCCTCGATCTCGAACTCATCCCGGCCGCCGAAGAACTCGCGGTCGAACGGCGTCATGACAATGACGCGCATCAGCGACTAAGCAAGGCCAAGCGCCGCATGGACCCGCTCCGGCGAGATCGGCAGGTCGCGCATGCGCTTGCCGATGGCGTTGCTGACTGCCGTCGCCACGGCTGCCAGTGGCGGCACGATCGGCACCTCGCCAACACCCTTGACGCCATAGGGATGGCCCGGGTTGGGCTTTTCGATCATGACCGTGTCGATCATCGGCATGTCCGAGGCGACCGGGATGCGATAGTCGAGGAAACCAGCGTTATCGAGGCGGCCATCCTTGTTGTAGATATAGGCCTCGTTCAGCGCCCATCCGATGCCCTGCACGGCGCCGCCTTGCATCTGGCCCTCGACATAGGAGGGGTGGATCGCCTTGCCGACGTCCTGCACGACGGTATAACGCACCACCGAAACATTGCCGGTCTCGCGATCGACCTCCACATCGCAGATCTGCGCGCTGTAGCCAGGCAGATGCTGCAAGGGATTGACGCCTTTCTCGTAAGAGATCGGCCCACCAGTCGAGCCTGACTTCTCGGCAATCTGCTTGAGCGTCAGGCGTTTGCCACTTGCGGTATCGACTGCTTCACCGTCGATCCATTCAATCGCGGCTACATCGGCCTCGAGCATCTTGGCGGCGCGTTCCTTGAGGATATCGATCACCGCCTTGGCGGCTTCGATCACCGCGATTCCGGTCGCATAGGTGGTACGGCTGCCGCCTGTCATCATCGAGTAACCGATCGACGAGGTATCGGCAATCGTGACGCTGACCTGCTCGTAGGGAATACCAAAGGTCTCCGAGGCCATGATCGCCATCGAGGCGCGGCTGCCACCGATGTCGGGGTTACCTTCGGTAACAAGCACCGAACCGTCATCGGCGATGGAAACACTGGCGGTCGAAGGGCCGCCATAATTCATCCACGAACCGCAAGCGATCGCCCTGCCCTGACCCTCGCCAAGCGGGGCAGTGTAATGCGGATGGGCCTTGGCCGCCTCGAGGCATTCGATCAGGCCGACATGGCCAATCGGTGCGCCCATCATGCCCGTGTCACCCGGAGCGACAGCGTTCTTGAGGCGAAGGTCGATCGGATCGATGCCGAGTTTGTCTGCCAGTTCGTTCATCGCGCTTTCCACCGCAAAGTTGACCTGCGGCGCGCCCGGCGCGCGATAGGCCGCGTGCTTGGGCATATTGGTGAGCACTTCCCAGCCGACCAGCGAGAAATCGGGCACATTGTAGTGGCTGATCGAGTGCATCACCCCGGTGAAGGCATCGGTGTTGCGAAAAGCGCCGGCCGAATAGACAAATTCGACCTTGGCGGCGACCAGTTTGCCGTCCTTGTCGGCCCCGAGCGTCACGTCGATTTCGGCGCCCGGTGCCGGGCCGCTGCCACGGAACACCTCGGCACGGCTCATGCACATGCGCACTGGCCTGCCGGTTTTCTTGGAAAGCAAGGCCGCAACCGGCTCAAGATAAACCGGAAGCTTGCCCCCAAAGCCGCCACCGATCTCGAGTGGCATTACCCGGATGCGACCGATCTCGATCGCCAGTAACGAGGCAGTAAGCGAGCGGACATTGAATTGGCCCTGGCTCGAGCACCAGATGTCGAGCTTGCCATCGGACTTCCACGAAGCCACGCAGGCGTGCGGCTCGATATAGCCCTGATGCACTGGCAGAAGCGTATAATGCGCCGAAACCGTCGCTGCAGCGCTGGCCAGCGCTGCGTCAGGATCTCCCTTGGCGAAAGGAAATTTGGTAGTGACGTTGGGGCTGACCTTCTCGCCTTCGGCAAGGCCCGAAGCCACCAGCTTGGGATTGATCACCGGAGCGTCCAGCTTGAACGATTCGTTGATGTCGATGACGTGCGGCAGGATCTCGTAATCGACGACGACCAGCGCAGCCGCCTCGTCAGCCGCTTCCTGCGTCATTGCCGCAACCGCCGCGACAGGATGGCCGTCATAATAGGCAACGCCCTGCGCCATCGTGTTCTGCGACATGTCAACGGTGCTGCCAGAGCTTTCGCCCATGCGCACCACGATATCCTCTATCGAAGGAAAATCGGCACCGGTCAGCAATGCCTTCACGCCCGGCACGGCCTCGGCCTTGCTGGTGTCGATGCTCTTGATCCGGGCATGCGGATGCGGACAGCGCACAAACGCGCCGTAGATCATGTTGGCGACCTTATGATCGGTGCCGTAAATTGCCTTGCCGGTGACCTTGTCGACACCATCGGGGCGGATCGGACGCGTGCCTACGATCTTGAAGGCATCCTTGGGTTCGGGAGCGTTCATGCTGGGGTCCTTTCCTGCCTCAATTCAGCGGCGGCATCCATCACCGCGCGCACGATCTTGTCATAGCCAGTGCAGCGGCACAGGTTACCTGCCAACCAGTAGCGCACCTCGGTCTCGGTGGGATTGGCGTTCTTGTCGAGCAGCGCCTTGGCCGAAACGATGAAACCCGGCGTGCAGAAACCGCACTGGAGCGCGGCATGTTCAAGGAATTTCTGCTGGATGGGGTGGAGAACGCTGCCATCGGCGACCCCCTCGATCGTCTCGATCCGGCGACCTTCGGCCTCGGGCGCGAGCACTAGGCACGCGCAGACCATTTCGCCGTCGAGCACGACAGTGCAAGCGCCGCAGTCGCCAGAGCCGCAGCCTTCCTTGCTGCCGGTCAGGTCAAGCTCATCGCGCAGCGCGTCGAGCAGGGTCTGTCCCGGCGTGCACAGGAATTCGCGCTCGTCGCCGTTGACGGTGGTGGTGACGTGAATGCGGCTCATCAGTTTCCTCCAGCCCGTTCGCGGGCAATCTGGACAACGCGCTTGGCAAGAACGCCAGCGGTCGCCTTGCGGTACGCAATGGTGCCGCGCTTGTCGTCAATCGGGCTGCAGGCGGCGCTGACTGCCTCCATCATCTTTCCGATAGCTGTATCGTCGAGCTTGGTTCCGACGAGCGCCTTGCCTGCCTCCTCGACCAGCAGCACGGTCGGCGCGGCTGCGCCAATCGAGATGCGCGCAGCGGTACAGGTGCCGTCACCTTCGATCACCAGCGCAGCACCAGCGCCAACCACGGCGATGTCCATCTCGGTGCGCGGGATGGAGCGCAGGTAGGAATCGCCGCCGCCCTTGGGACGGCGCGGCAACCGGATTTCAGCGATGAATTCGCCGTCGCCG
>JBIPOX010000117.1:0-5257 GCA_044378785.1 Novosphingobium sp. | reverse complement strand
CTGGCTGGAAGAGAAGGGCCTGCCCGTCTTCCCCTGGCTGCGCAGCGCGTGAGGTAAGCCTTGCCCAAGGACACAAATGGCACTGCTTCGCCGGGTCCCGCCGACGAGCCGCAGCATTATGTCGCGGCATCGGCGCGCGAACTGCGAGGGCAGTCGGTCCACCGCCTGCAACTGGGCCTGTTCGGGCTGTGCACTATGCTGCTGATCGTCGGGCTGGCGAATATCATCATGGACCGCGCCGAGACGGTCGAAGCGGCCGATCAGGCAGTGATCTCGGTTGACGAGGCCGAGCAGAAGCCGGTGGTTGATCCGCTGGCCGATGCAGGCGTGGTGCCTGCCGCCGATCCGACGCCCGAGCAAGGGCAAGCGGCAAGCCCGACCGGACAAGGTGCGCCCTGACGCCATCGCAATTTCGGCGATTGCCGCATTGGCCGTGGCACTATCGGCCTGTGGCGGCGCGGCGCGCGAGCCGGAAGCTCAGCCTGGCCCGCCAGTGATTGGCCTCGTAACCAGCCTGCCGATTGTCTGGAACGAAAGCCAGGACATCGTCGGCATGCTCGCTGACGATGCGCCGCCGCACTGGGCACTGGGCGTGCTGCGCGCGGCAGGCGAGCTGCGCCCGCTCGACACGCTGGCCGATGAACAGGGGCGTTTGCCTTTGCCCAAGGGTGCGCTTCTGGTGCTGGCCCAGCCCTATCCCTTGCCGCCGCAGGACAATGTCGCGCTCGACGCATGGGTGAAAGGCGGGGGCAGGGTGCTGCTGTTCGCCGATCCGATGCTGACTTTCGAATCGGATTATGCGCTCGGCGACCGGCGCAGGCCGCAGGACATCGCGCTGCTTTCGCCTATCCTGACGCGGTGGGGGATCGAATTGCGTTTCGACGACGAGCAGGAGTCTGGCGAGCATCTCGTCGGCCTTGAGGGCATGCAATTGCCGGTCAATCTGCCGGGATCGTTCGCAATCGGGGACGATCGGGGAAACTGCTCGCTCGGCGCGGGTGGATTGGCGGCAAATTGCCGGATCGGGGCAGGACAAGTGCTGGCCATAGCCGATGCGGCGCTGCTCGAAGTACGCGAAGATGGGCCGGATGGCGCGCGTGCCATGGTGTTCAAGGCGCTGGTGGCGCGCGCTCTGGACTGACTGCAGGCCGAAATCACAGAATCCACGGGAAAATCGGGCACTGCAAGCACCGGCGGCCGATCTGCTATGACTTATTGAAAGAAAACAGTTTTTCTGGGATTATTCAGGCATCGCGCCTATGGTTTAGTCGTCGAATGGCCTTGATCTCGGCATTCAGTGGCAAAATGTGGCGAAAAAAGCCCTTTCCTCCCGGATTTTCCCGCGATATATAGGTTTTCCATCAGAACTGTCGAATCTCGCCGTCCGTGCAAGCGGGCGGACCGGACGCGCTCGCGCGCTCGGACGAGGGAGGCTTTGCCGCTGACAGGCTGTTGTGGGGGACCGGTTTATCGTGGCTTCAAAGCCATACATATACAGCGGGCAGGACTTTTCGCTCCAGGGCGACAAGAACCGCTTCGTGCTGCCCTCGTGGTGCCGGACCTCGCTCAAGGAATCGAGCGGCGGCCTGATCGTGTGCCTGGGCAAGGACGAGGAGCTGGATTGCCTCGTCGGTTTCGGGATTTCCCGCCGTGACGAACTGCTCGCGCAATTCGACCGCGAACAGCGCGAATCGATGAAACTGGGAAAGGCCTTCAGCGCGGTGACCCGCGGTATGGCCTTGTTCGGCGTCACCGAACTGCCGTTCGATGCAAGCGGCCGGTTCATCCTGCCCGAAGCGGTGGCGACCAGCGCCCAGATCGGATCGGAGCTCTATTTTCACGGCGCGGGCTATTTCTTCACTGCCTGGAACCCGGATGTCCTCCTAAAACAGGGTCCGGAGTTCGACGGTGCCAAGGCAATCTGCATGAGCTTGCGGGCCAAGGCGCGCGAGAAGGGCAAGGCCTCGACCAAGACCGGGGCCAAGACCCCGACCAAGGCCAAGGACGCACCGGCATGACCGTGCCGCATGTCCCCGTCCTGCTTGACGAGGTGCTCGCTGCGCTGGAGCCGGGGCCGGGCCGGGTGATCGTCGATGCGACCTTCGGCGCAGGCGGCTATACCCGCCGCTTCCTCGATGCCGGTGCGAGTGTCCACGCCTTTGACCGTGATCCTGACGCAATCGCTGCCGCGCGCGCCAACGCGGCGCGCTGGCCCGAGCTTGCCAGCGATCCGCCGCGACTGGTGCTGCATCCGCGCCGCTTTTCCGAAATGGTCGTTGCCCTGGCCGAGGCCGGTATCGCCCGGGTTGATGGCATTGCCATGGACATCGGGGTTTCCTCGATGCAGCTCGACCAGCCCGCGCGAGGTTTCGCCTTCGCTGCCGAAGGGCCGCTCGACATGCGCATGGCCCGCGAGGGGCCGAGCGCTGCAGATTTTGTGAATACCGCGCCCGAAGCGGACATAGCCGATGTGCTGTTCCGCTACGGCGAGGAGAGGCAGTCACGACGCCTGGCCCGTGCGATCGTGACTGCCCGTCCTCTTTCCACCACGACCGAGCTGGCGCAGGTCGTGCGCAAAGCCCTGGGCTATCGTCCCGGTGCGCCCAAGGATCCGGCCACCCGCAGCTTTCAGGCGATCCGCATCCATGTGAACGCGGAACTGGAGGAATTGGAGCAGGCCCTGCTCGGTGCCGAGCAATTGCTGGCGAGCGGCGGCAAGCTGGCGGTGGTTGCCTTTCACAGCCTCGAGGACCGGATCGTCAAACACTTCCTGCGCGAGGCGAGCGGTGCCGGGCAGACCGGGTCACGGCACATGCCCGAGGCCAGGCCGCGCTTCGCCCCGACTTTCGAGCGGGTGGCCAAGGCTGTGCGTCCCTCCGCGCCCGAGATCGCCCGCAATCCGCGCGCCCGCTCTGCGACGCTGCGCGCCGCCATCCGCACCGATGCACCGGCCCGCCGGAGTCTGGCTGCATGAACCTGACGCGCAACCGCATCCGCTCGATCGGCTGGGCTTTCGTGCTCACTGTCTGTCTTGCATTCACCGTGGCGCTCACCCTGCGGGTCAACGCAGTCAAGGGACAGGTCCGCGAAAGCGAGAACCGGATCGTTGCGCTGAAACGCGAGGTCCAGTTCCTCGAGGTCGAGTTCCAGACCCGCGCCAACCAGCAACAGCTCGCCGCGCTCAATTCGGTCGAGTTCGGCTATGTCGCGCCTAGCGCCAAGCAATACATCGAAGGCGAGCGGCAACTGGCTTCGCTCGGCGTGCCGCGCGCGCCTGATGCGCCAAAGCCGATCCGGATGGCCCAGGCAGTGACCGAGACCGAAGCGATGCCGTTCATCGCGATGGTCGCGCCGGTGTCGCGCAACAATGCGCCGGGCGAGGCCAAGGCTGCGCCGGCGCGCGCCGACGCTGACAAACCGGCCGCGAAGCCCGCCGCGCAGACGAATGACCTGATCGGCATGACGATTTCGGGAGCCTCCGCTAGCGGGGGCGCGGGCGATTGAGCACGCTGGCGATCTCGACAACAGTCACGACCAGCAGGAGGCGGCTCGTCAATGTCCGCCAGCAGGCACTGACTGTCGCAAAGTGGCGCGCGCTTCTGGTCGTGGCGGCGTTTGCTGTGGTCGCGCTCCTCGTCATGCTGCGCATCGCCTGGCTCGGTCTGTTTGCCGAAGGATCGCGCCAGTTCAGTCTGGCCGATGCGCTGACACCGGCGCGCGGCGAGATCGTCGACCGCAATGGCGAAGTGCTGGCGCGCGATTTTCCGGCCTATGCGCTGTGGTTCAAGCCAGACGAGCTTGAGAACGGGACGCCGCTGGTCAAGGATCGCGCTCATGTCGCGCGCGAACTGGTCAAGATTTTCCCCGATCTCAACTACCGCGAGGTCATGGCCAAGCTCGCGTCGGACAAGGGCGTGCACCTGCGCGAGCGGATCATGCCGGAGGACGCCAACCGGGTCCACGCGCTGGGAGAGCCAGCGCTGCAAATCCCCCGCGAGCCCGACCGGATCTATCCGCAGGGCTCGATGGCGGCGCACGTGCTCGGCTATGTCGACAGCTACAAGCACGGCCAGGTTGGGATGGAGGCCTTCTTCGACGAACGCCTGACCGACGAGGCCAGCCGCGGTCTGCCCGCGCAATTGTCGATCGACGCGCGCGTGCAGGGCGCGCTTGAGGATGAGCTGGGCTGGGGCATGGCGATGTCGAATGCCAAGGGCGCTGCCGGGGTAATTCTCGATTCCGATACCGGCGAGGTGCTGGCCCTGGCTTCGCTGCCTGCCTTTAATCCCAACAAGGTGCTGGCGAACGACAAGTGGGTGAGCGAGGAGCAGGCGAGGCAAGGCATCACCGCGCACGTCTTCAACCGGGTCACCAATCAGGTTTACGAGCTGGGCTCGACATTCAAGCCGATCTCCGTCGCCGCCGCGCTTGATGCCGGTACCATCCGCGATCTTGGCAAGCGTTATCCCTCTGGGCGACCGATCGAGATCGGCGGCTTTTCGATCCGCGACAGCCATCCGCTCGGCGGTTCGCTCAATGTGCCCGAAACGCTGATCCATTCCTCGAACATCGCGACGGCCCACATTGCCGACGAGCTGGGCGGAGTGCGGCTGAAGCACTCGATGGAGGCGCTCGGCATGAACGAGCGGCCCTATATCGAGCTGCCCGCGCGCGGCTTTCCGATCTGGCCGTCGGGCAAGTGGTCGCGCGTCTCGACCATGACCGTCGCCTTTGGCCATGGCATCGCGGTCACCCCGCTGCACCTTGCCTCCGCCTATGGCGCGCTGGTCAATGGCGGAGTCTGGCGTCCCGCGACCTTGCGCAAGCTGACGCCCGCGCAAGTGCCGCAAGGCCGCCGCGTGTTCAAGGCTGCGACCAGCGCCAAGATGCGCCAGATGCTACGCATGATCGTGGTCTACGGCACGGGCAAGAAAGCCAATGCCGCCGGTTTCAGGGTAGGCGGAAAGACCGGATCGGCGGAGAAGCCCGGGGTCGGCGGCTATCGGCGCAGCTCGCTGGTCGCGGCTTTCGCTGCGGCTTTCCCGATGGACCGCCCGCGTTATGTCATTCTGGTCATGCTCGATGAGCCGCAGGGCACGCTTGCCACATCCGGCCAGCGCACCGCCGCCTGGAACGCAGCGCCGGTGGTCGGCCGGGTAGTGCCGCGGATTGGTCCGATCCTGGGGATCATGCCCGACGAGACCCGCGACATCGACCTGACCGACCTGAAGCCACTGATCGGCGATCGCGGCGGCTC
>JBIPOX010000204.1:0-3871 GCA_044378785.1 Novosphingobium sp. | reverse complement strand
GGCTTGATCCCTGAAATGCCAGTGAAGGCGGCGGGCTGGCGGATCGAGCCGCCGGTATCGGTGCCAGTCGCTGCCGGGCACAGCCGCGCCGCGATCGCCGCCGACGAGCCGCCAGAGCTTCCTCCCGGGGCCAGCGCCGCATTGCCGCCATCGTTGCGCCGCCAGGGATTGATGACATTGCCAAAATAGCTTGTCTCGTTGGACGAGCCCATCGCGAACTGATCGAGATTGAGCTTGCCCAGCATGCCCGCGCCTGCGTCCCACAGCTTTTGCGAGACGGTGCTTTCGTATTCGGGCCTGAAATGCTCGAGAATGTGGCTGGCCGCCGAGGTCTGAACGCCGCGGGTGGCGAACAGGTCCTTCATGCCGATCGGCACGCCGCCCAGCTTGCCGAGCGGCTCGCCTTTGGCGCGCTTGGCATCGATCACCGAGGCGGCATCAAGCGCGGCATCGGGCGTCGCGACGATAAAGGCGTTGAGCACGCTCGCGGCAGCGACATTGGCGTTCAACGCCTCGGCCACCTCGCGCGCGGAAAAATCGCCCGCAGCGACGCCGTCGCGGATCGCCTTGACCCCAAGATCGGTAAGTTCAGACACAATTACAAACCGTTTGCCCTGAGCCTGTCGAAGGGCGGTCCTTCTTCGTGCTCAGGTCCAGAAGTGAAAAACAGGGCTTCGACAAGCTCAGCCCAATCGGACAAAGAAGAAGCAATCATTACTCTATGACTTTCGGCACGCCATAAAAGCCATGCTCGGGCGCAGGCGCATTGGCGAGAACCGCATCGCGCCTGCCTCCGCCGGTGAGCGGATCGGCATCGATCTTATCGTCACGCAGGCGCAGTGTGTTGGGAATCACCGCGGTCATCGGCTCCACGCCGGTGACATCGACTTCGCCAAGCTGTTCGACCCAGCCAAGGATCGCATTGAGTTCGGGAACCATCGCCGCGATTTCGCCCTCGCTCAATTTGATCCGGGCGAGCGCGGCGATCCTGGCCACGGTTGCGGTATCGACCGACATGTCAGCTCCTCACGGGTTGCGTGCGTCTCACGGCTGCGGAGGGACTTCGCCCGGCGGCAGGGCACCTGGCGGCATCGCACCTGGCGCGCCACCTTGCTGCTGCTGCATCTGTTGAAGTTGCTGCATGATGCGTTGCTGCTGCTCGATCTCGGCCTTGCTGCGGAAATCGAGCAGTTCGATCTCGAAAATCAGGTCGGAATTGGGCGGAATTTCGCCAGCCTGCTCGCCGCCATAGCCCAGTTCGGACGGGATCGAGACGCGATATTTTCCGCCACGCTGCATCTGTTCAAGCGCCTGGGTGAAGCCGGGGATGACGCCATCGACCGGCAAGGGCACCTGCTTGCCCTCGTCGAATACCTTGCCGTCAGTCAGCGTACCCTTGTAGTTGATCAGGGCGACGTCATCGCGGGTCGGCGACAGCCCCTCGCCCGCCTTGATCGTCTCGACCTTGACCCCGGCGGGAACCGAAGCCCAGGCAATGCCGCCCGCGACCAGCAGCGCAGCGAGCACACCAAACCACAGCTTGCCCAGCGCGCCCTTGGCGATCGGCTGGAGTGGAACGCGGGTAATCTCGGTCATCGGCGGCTTTCCTTGGCAATCCGGCACGAACAAATGCAAAAGGGCGCGGTGTTCGTCCGCGCCCTCATGGCTGATCGCTCCCCGGCGATCAAGCGGGGATGCCCCCTATTTCGAGCCGTCGCGCTCCATCCGCTTGCGCTCCATCTTGCGGGCGCGGCGGATAGCGGCGGCCTTTTCGCGGGCGCGCTTTTCCGAAGGCTTCTCGTAGTGACGACGCAGCTTCATCTCGCGATAGACGCCTTCACGTTGCAGCTTTTTCTTCAGCGCACGAAGGGCCTGATCAACATTGTTGTCGCGAACCATAATCTGCATAAAACCGTCAAACCTCGCTCTGTCTCGACGCGCCGCAGCGGCCACTGCGGCACATCGGCCTTAAACTATCAACGCAAAAACAGCGCCGTATCCCGATGGATCGACGCCAACACAGTCTGCCTAGCAAAGCGTGTTGGAATTGGCAAGCGGGCAAAGCCTGCCGATGGTGTCGTCGCATCGCCTTGAGGAGAAAACATGCCTCGAGCCCTTAGCCGCGCTGGGGGCATGCATTTTTTCGCGCGATGCTCTATGGCCCCGCCGATGACCTCCCCTTCATTCCTCGCCGCATCGCTGTGGGTCGCCCTGGGCGGCGGCATCGGCGCATGGCTGCGCTTCGCAACCGGCTGGCTGTTCGTAGTGCGGCTCAGTGCCGCAAGGGCCGACGCCTTTCCCTGGGCTACCCTGACAGTCAACGCGCTCGGCAGCCTGGCGATGGGCCTGCTGGCGGGCTGGCTGGCGCGGAACGGCAGCCCCGGTGAGGCGACGCGGCTGTTCCTCGCGGTCGGCGTGCTCGGCGGCTTCACCACCTTCTCGGCCTTCAGCCTCGAGATCGTCACCCTCGCCGAGCGTGGCCAGATCGGACTCGCAGCGCTGTATGCCGGCGTCTCGTTGCTGGCCGGGGTGATCGGGCTGCTGCTCGGCCTTGCGATCATGAGGAGCGCGGCATGACCGCCAAACCCTTTGACACTCTAGGGTCTGCCGACGACCGCGTGCGCCAGTTCACCGTGCGAGCCGACGACGACGGCGTGCGGCTCGACCGCTGGTTCAAGCGCCACCTTCCCGCAATCGGCTTTGCAACGGTCTCGCGCTGGGCGCGTACCGGGCAGATACGGATCAACGGCAAGCGCGCGGCGGTCGATGACCGGCTCGCGACGGGCCAGGTTGTGCGAGTCCCACCAGGCGGCGATGTCAAGCCGGGTGCCAAGACTGCGCGCCCGCGCCGCGAGCCCAGCGAGGACGAGATCGCCGAAGCCGAAGCCATGGTGCTCGAGCAGGACCGCGCCGCGATCGTGCTCAACAAGCCGCCGGGTCTCGCCACCCAGGGCGGATCGGGCACCACGCGCCATGTCGATGGCCTTCTCGACGCCTTCTGCGGACCCGGAGAACCGCGCCCGCGGCTAGTCCACCGGCTCGACAAGGATACCTCGGGGGTGCTGCTGGTGGCGCGCACCCCAGGCAGCGCCGCCTATTTCTCCCGGCGCTTTGCCGGGCGTTCGGCGATCAAGATCTACTGGGCGCTGGTGGTTGGCGTACCCGACATCGCCGAGGGCCAGATCGATCTGCCGCTGGCCAAGCAGCCGGGCACCGGCGGCGAAAAGATGCATGTCGACGAAGCTGGCGGCCAGGCCGCGCGCACCCGCTATCGCATGATCGAACGGGCAGGCAACAGCGCCGCCTGGGTCGAATTGCACCCGCTGACAGGCCGCACCCACCAGTTGCGCGTGCATATGGCTGCGATTGGCCATCCGATTGTCGGCGACGGCAAATATGGCGGACAGAACGCGTTCCTGACCGGATCGATCAGCCGCAAGATGCACCTGCACGCGCGCCGCCTGATCATCGACCACCCCGACGGCGACCGTATCGACGCTACAGCACCGCTGCCCGAGCACTTTGCCGCGAGCATGGCGCAGCTAGGTTTCGACGAAGAGCTCGGCAATAGCGATGCCCCCGCCCCCGCCCCGCCCTCGCGCGAGGCCAAGAAGCGCGCAGCCAAGGCCCATGCCAAGGATTTCCGCAAGGAACGCCGGGGCGAACGGCGCAAACGCGGCGATACCGACAAGCCGGACCGGCGTCCGGCGAAGGCCAGCGCCGTCAAGCGGCCCGCCAAGGCAGCTGCTGCAAAGACGGGTGCAGGCAAACCGGGCGCAGGCAAACCGGCCGCCAGAAAACCAGCAGGCGATAAACCCGCCATGCGCAAGCCGGCTCTCCGCAAGCCCGGAGGCGGCAAGCCGGGCACAAG
>JBIPOX010000164.1:0-4478 GCA_044378785.1 Novosphingobium sp. | reverse complement strand
CTTTCCGCAGCGAGGACCGCGTGCTGTGCGAAACGCTGATCGAGGAGATCGGCTTTGGCATGGTTTTCACCCAGACCCCCGATGGCCCGCGCGTCGCCCATGCGCCCTTGTGGTCGACCAGCGACGGCATGGTGCAGTTTCATCTGGCGCACGGCAATGCGCTGACGCGCCATATCGTGGGCAGCGATGCCTTGGTGGTTGTCAACGGGCCCGACGCCTATGTCTCACCGCGCTGGTATGCCGATCGCGAGCAGGTGCCGACCTGGAACTATGTCGCGCTTGAGCTTGAAGGTCCGGTGCGGCGCATGGCCGACGAGGAGCTGCTCGCGCACCTGCATGCGCTGGTCGAGCGGCATGAGCGCCAGACCGGCCCCGAGGCAGCATGGTCGCTCGACGAGGTGCCGCAAGCCAGGCTCGCGGGCTTGCAACGCGGCATTGTCGGCTTCGAGCTGGAAGTGCGCGCCTGGCGGCCGACGCTCAAACTCTCGCAGAACAAGCCCGACGAGGTCCCCCGCGTCGCAGATGCGCTTGAGAAGCATGGATCGCTCGCGCTCGCCACCTTGATGCGCCGCCTGTCGAAATGACCGCTCGCCTCGCCCTGTTCGATTGCGACGGCACCCTGATCGACGGTCAGGCGAGCATTTGCGAGGCGATGGAGGCGGCCTTTGCCGCGCAGGGTCTGGCTGCGCCCGATCGCAACCAGGTGCGCCGCGCGGTCGGGCTCAGCCTGCCGGTCGCGGTACGCTTGCTGCTGCCCGCGAATTCGCCTGAGCTGCACGATGCAATCGTCTCAAGTTACAAGGATTCGTTCCGCGCCGCGCGCAGCCAGGGCAGGCTTGCACAGCCACTGATCCCGGGGATTCTCGACGTGCTCGAAGCCTTGCGCGACACGGGATGGGTGCTTGGCGTCGCTACCGGCATGTCCGATCGGGGCCTTGCCCATTGCCTTGCCAGCCATGCGATCACCGACCGGTTCGCCACGCTCCAGACCGCCGACCGTCATCCTTCGAAGCCGCACCCCTCGATGGCTGAAACCGCCCTGCGCGAGACAGGGACAGAGGCTGGCCAGGCAGTGATGATCGGCGACACCGTGTTCGACATCGAAATGGCCGAAGCGGCCGGAATGCGCGGCATTGGCGTCGCCTGGGGCTATCACGCCGAGGCCGACCTGCTTGCGGCGGGCGCCGAGATCGTGGCGCGCGACCCTGCCCACCTACAGGAGTATCTGCTGTCATGACCCAGGATCCCGCACAGGCGCGCTGGCTGATCATCCAGTTGGTCCGCTGGACCGGCCTTGGCCTGTTCATCTTCGGACTGCTGATCTGCGCAAAGCGTATCGATCTTCCCGAGGCGGCTGGCTGGGTGCTGATGGCGGTAGGCCTGATCGACGCCCTGTTCATGCCCACGCTGCTCGCCAGGCGCTGGAAAAGCGGCCCGTGAAACGCTTCTACAAGGCGGTTGCAACCAGGCTGCAAGACGATGGCTGGCGCGTTACGCTCGACGAGCGCCTGGTCAAGACCGCTGGCCGCAATCCACAAGCGCTCCCTACCCGTGCCCTGTGCGAAGCCTTGGCCGCGGAATGGGCCGCGCAGGGCGACAAGATCGATCCGCATGGCTTCCCACTGCGCGATCTTGCCGACTATGCGATTGACGTCGCCGCCGGCGAGGCGCGCGCCGCTCTGGTCGACGAGATCGCCGCCTATGCCGACACCGACACGCTGTGTTACCGCGCCGATCCCGACGAGCCGCTCTATCCCCGGCAGGTCGCAGGCTGGGAGCCGCTGCTGCTCGAGGCGGAGCGCCGATATGCGGTCAAATTCGTGCGCGTCTCGGGGGTGATGCACCGCCCGCAACCTGCTGAAACCCTCGCGCGCCTCCATGCGGCGGTCGCCGCGCAAGACGCCTTCGCGCTCGCCGCGCTGCGCATGCTGACCAGCCTGTCCGCCTCGCTAGTCATCGCCCTGGCCGCGATCGAAGCGGATGCAGACGGCGACAGGCTGTGGCAGGCGGCAAACCTCGAGGAAGACTGGCAGGCGGAAAACTGGGCGCGCGATGCCGAGGCCGAGGACTTGCGTGCGACCCGGCAGGCCGCATTTGCCCTGGCCATGCGCTTTGCGGCGCTTGCCCGCGCCGCCTGACCGGCGATGCGGATCGTCTTCAGCCGCAAGGGGTTCGACAGCAAATTTGGCGGCGGTGCCTCGCCGATCGTCGATGGCAGGCCAGTCTCGCTGCCAATCCCGGCGAGCAATGGCGAACAGGCCAGCTATGCCCAGCGGGGCCTCGCCGAGCTTGTCGCAACTGCCTCACGCGGCAAGCTTGCAGGCGACAGCAAATGCCATGACGACCCGATGTTCGCGCAGGGCCATTGCTGGCTTGGCCAGGTCGGCGCTGCGCAAGGCCATTTGCGCAACCAGTGCGTCGGGCCGGGCGACATGTTCCTGTTCTTCGGCCTCTATGTCGAGCCTGACAGCGGCGAGCGGCACCACCGCCTGTTTGGCTGGATGCGCGTTGCGGACAGCGGCGCGCCGCACGAGATCGCCCAAACGCCTGGCTGGCGCGAGCCGCCTCGCCCTCACCCCCATTTCTCGGGCCAGTGGCGCGGCGAAAATGCGATCTGGTTCGGCAAGGGGGCAATGTCGGCCTCGGCCAGCCCGACGCTGCGCCTTACCGCTGCGGGCGAGCGGGGTTGGGCGCGCTGGCGCATGCCCGAATGGCTCGCGCACTTCCGGCCCAGCTATCTCGGTGGCGACTGGCGCTGGAGCGAACCGGGGCTGCTCGACGCCCGCGGCATCTGGCAGGAAACGGTTTGCGACATCGGCGAAGCCGAGGAACCCCGGCGCTGGCTGGAGCTGATCTTGACGGAGATGGCGGGCTAGCTCGGACGCTTCGCCGCCTGTCAACCGGTCCCTATCCCTTCAGGATCCACTCCGCCGCAGCCTTGGCGACCTCGTTCGCTGCCTCGTTGAGCGCCGGGCCGACTGCCGCTGCGTCCGGCGCGACGCCAGGCACCCGCGCCTCGAAGCGGCGCGAGCGCACTGTCTTGCCCTGTTCCTCGACCACTGCATCGTAGAGCACCACGACCGCCTGATCGCGCCCATCATAGCCCATTTTCGAAAGCCGCCCCGAAACCGTGGTCCGGCCCGCCACTTCGAAATCGGCACCCTCGACCACGACCCGGTCAGCCTTGGCGCGCACCGTCTCGGCGAGCAGGCGGCGGAACTGGCGCGCCGGGCGCTCGACCCAGACCGCATTCTTGAGATAGGCAATCGAGGAGGCGTTGACCTGCACTGGCACACGGTCAACATCGATGCTCCGGTCGGCATCAGGATCGAGCACGACAATCGCGCTCCCGACCGCGCCACTGGCCAGTTGCCCTGCCGGAGCACTCTCGTCAGCGGTCAGCGTGAACAGCACCGGCGGCGGTTTGCCGCCCCCGCCCAGGCTGAGGCAGCCGCTCAGCAAAAGCAGCCCGCCAAGGGCCAATGCATTGCGAATGATCGCGCGTGTCATGCCCCTGTGTCCCTTGTTATGCCCCGTCCTGGTCATGGCTTGTAATCCGGCAGGTCGCTGCCCTTGAGCAGCGCGCCTGCGCCGCGTTCGTCGATCTTTTCGGTGACGTTGCGCAGCGCCCGGCTGGTCGAGCGCAAGTCGCGCAGCGCTGCCTCGGCGGCAGGCAGGGTCGAGGTCGATACCTGGCCAAGCGCCGGTTGCGCGCTCTTGAGCGTGGTGTTGAGCTCGTTCATCGCGGTTTCCGCCGAAGCGAGTGTCTCGCGCAACTGCACGGCCAATGATGAGCCTTCGGAACCGAGCAGCTCGTCCGCCTTGCCCGCCACGCCATCGAACGAAGCCAGCGTCTGGCGCGCCTGGGTCAAGGCGCCGCGCAGTTCGGCAAGCGTGGCATCGAGCTGGGGCGTAGCCTGCGCCAGATCGCCGGTCGCCTTGTCGGTGTACCTGAGGATCCCCTGGATCGAGCCGCGATTCTCCTCCGAGAGCAGCAGGTTGAGGCTTTCGGTCAGGGTCGCCAAGCGTTCGAGCAGCAAGGGCGCGTTGGACAGGATCGCGCCTAGCCCGCCCTGCTTGGTCGGGATCACGGGCACGCCTTCCGGTCCCGGCTCGTCGAGCAGCGGCGCGCCCTTGCGCCCGCCTTCGAGCTGGATGTCGGAAACGCCGGTGAAGCTGCCCTGGACCGTTGCGGTAGTGCCGATGGCGATGGGCACCTTGCGATCGACGCTGATCCGCACCCGCACGAAACTGGTATCCTTGGGCCACAGCTCGATCACTTCGACCTGACCGACCGGCACCCCCGAATAGCCAACCGACGAACCCTTGGCGAGACCGTCGATCGATTGCTTGAAGAAGATGTCGTATTCCTTGCGCTCACCCTCGTTCATGCGAGCGATCCAGATGACGATTGCCGCCACCAGGGCAAGCAGCCCCAGGGTGACCGCTCCGACCCAGACATAGTTAGCACGCGTTTC
>JBIPOX010000052.1:0-6975 GCA_044378785.1 Novosphingobium sp. | reverse complement strand
TTGTCAAACAATGAGACGCAATATCGCCCAGCGCTCGCACTTTCGTGCCGCGCAGTTATGCTGAAGGCAGGGGATCCCTGCCCAATGCTGGACCTGTCGGGCGCTCGCCCGTGTTACTTGAAATGCCACGCCCTATGAATCCCGTGACCATGCGAATCGCGATCATCGCGGACACCTACCCGCCGCTCCGGATGAGCGGCGCAGTGCAGATGCGTGACCTAGTTCAAGCATTCGCCGACGAGGGGCATGAGCCGACAGTCATTGTCCCAACCTCGGGGCTGGATTGCCCATGGCGCATCGAGCGCGACGGGCGTATCACGGTCCTACGGGTCCGCACTCTGCCAACGAAGGACGTCGGGCACGTCCGCCGGGTGATTGCTGAAATGCTGCTGCCATTCATCTTGTTGCGTGCTGTGACGGCCAGTGGGTTGCGCGGCGTACGGTGGGGTGGGGTGGTGTGGTACGCGCCGACGATCTTCCTAGGTCCGCTTGTCCGCCGGCTACGCCGCGAGAGCGGCTGCCGGAGCTACCTGATACTGCGTGACATATTCCCGGAGTGGGCTGTCGACATGGGGATCATGCGGAGGGGCCTCGCCTACTGGTTCTTCAAGTGGATCGAACGAAGGCAGTACGACGTCGCCGATACGATCGGCGTGCAGACAGAGGCGAACCTGCCTTACCTGGCGAGTTGGACCGCGGATACCGGGCGTGATCTCGAAGTGCTGCAGAACTGGCTCAGTGTTGCGCCCATCAAGCCCTGCAGAATTGATATCTCGGCTACGCGCCTTGCCGGACGTAGAATTTTTGTATACGCGGGCAACATGGGCATCGCGCAGGGGATGGACGTATTCATCGAACTCGCGCGACGGATGCGATCGAGGACCGACATCGGGTTCCTCTTCGTTGGTCGCGGCAGCGACGCGGCGCGGTTTGCCGATACGGTCGAACGCCAGGGCTTGGACAACGTTGTCTTCAGCGACGAGATCGAGCCGAACGAGATCCCAGGGCTACTGTGCCAATGCCATGTCGGCATCGTTGCGCTCGATCCTCGCCATAAGAGCCACAATATCCCAGGTAAATTTCTTACCTACATGCAGGCCGGCATGCCTGTGCTCGCGCGTATCAATCCCGGCAACGACCTAGAGCGGCTGATCAATGCCGAGCGACTGGGTTCCGTCTGCACGGGCGGCGGGGTCGAGGAACTGCAGAGCTGCCTAGAACGACTGGTTGGTAACCAAGCACTAACCGATGGCGTCCGTGAGCGTGCTCTAGCCGTCTCGGAGCGGCTCTTCTCCTCGAAAGCGGCCGTGCGGCAGATCGTCGCCGCACTTGAGGCGGCGCCATTGAGGCCCCGTTCCATGTCGGTGCTACTGCTCAACCAGGCGTACTGGCCTGACGTGGTCGCAACGGCTCAGCATGCCGACGACCTTGCTCGCTCGCTAGTCGCACGCGGTGACCGGGTGACTGCCGTCGCTAGTCGCGCGATCTACGGCGAGCGGGGCTCGGCGCTCACGCGGCGCGATATCCACGGCGGCGTGGCCATACACCGTGTCGGCCTGCAACTCTTTGGCAAGCAAGGGATCACACCTCGGACCTTCGACTTTGCGCTCTTCTACGCCGCAGCCGCGCTGCGCTGCCTGATGCTCAAGCGCCACGACGTGGTCATTTGCTTCACGACGCCACCATTCATCGCGCTCGTAGGTGTGCTTTTGAGGCTAGTCAAGGGGACCAAAGTGGTCTACTGGACGATGGATCTTTACCCAGAAGTTGCAGGTGCCGCAGGGCTGCTGCGTCGCAAGGGAATCCTGTGGTCCACACTCCAGTCGATCGACCGATTCTGCCTGCGCCACAGCGACCGGGTGGTAGTCCTAGGTGAATGTATGCGGGACGTTGTGGTCTGCAAGGGCGCTGACCCGTCGCGCGTGACAGTCATTCCTGTGTGGAGTGGCGCGGAGGAATTCCCGACCCGAGGTCGTCTCGACAACCCGTTGCGTGCAGCATGGGGCATTGGCGACCGCTTCACGATCCTCTACACGGGCAACTTCGGCATCGGTCACGATATGACGGCGATCGCTGGCGCGGTAGAGGCCCTAAAGGACGACGATCGCATCAGGTGGCTCTTCATCGGCGAGGGTAAGGCGAAGCCTGCGCTCGATCGACGCATAACCGCGTGCGGTGCACGCAATGTGGTATTCGCGGGCTACCAGCCTCGCGAGCAGTTAGCCGACGTGCTCGACGTGGGCGATGCGCACCTCGTATCGCTACTCCCAGGCTGGCAGGGGCTCCTGCTGCCGAGCAAGTTCTTCAGCGTGCTCGCGGCTGCCAAGCCCGTGCTATGGATCGGTCCAGATGGCACCGAATGCAGCACAATCCTTCGTGAGCACCAGTGCGGCTTTGAGATCCAGCCAAGCGACGCGACCACACTAGTCGACCGCATCCGTTGGCTGCTTGAGCACCCGGATCAGGCGCATGCGATGGGCGAACGCGGACGTCAGGCATATCGCGAGCGCTACTGTTCGTCCGAGGCCTGCAAGCACTGGCACCGCGTGCTGAGCGACGTTGTCGGCCGCTGACCGCTCGTGGCTGAAGCACTACCGCAAGATTGGGGTCGACATGAAAAGTTCGCCATCGAGTCCATAAGGTGCTCGAGGCACAGCAGAGCCGCACCCGCCGATTCCGAAATCCTGCCATGCCACAAGCGATCACTGCGCATGACCCGTTCGCGGCATGCGAACGCGTCCCGCAATCGATCGTACGATGGAAGAAAGCTCTCGCTGGAGGTCTGGTGCAAAGATCCGCAAGAGCATCGGGTACGCGAGCGCGGCAACAATGGGTATCACGACCAACTCGGTCCAGTCCTGTGCCGCACCCACCGGAAGGAGCAACTCGCACGCCAGGTAGGCCGGGCCGATCGCGATCGCCGACGCAATCGTCGGTGCTACGAAAATGGAGAGCGTGCCGCCCGTCCCGGACTTGCGGTGCCGAATGGAGAGCCATACCCCAAACGGACTGGATATCACCGGGCAGACCGCCGCCACAACCACCACCGCAAGGGCCGCGTGGTCAGGCACCATATACCCGGCAGCGAACATAGCCAGGAGTGCTAGGACCAACTGCAGTGCCTGCCAAGCAAAGAACGCAGCGAAACGACCCTGTGCCTTCAGGAGCCCCATGGCGGGATTGACGGGGAAGTAGAACGCCTGTCCGATGCAGAGCACCTGTGTCATGGAAATGGCACCTATCCACCGCTCGGGAAGGAAGACGTGGAAGCCCGCCGGTGCAAGGGCTGCCTGCAGCAGGCACACCGGCATGGCGATGGCCGCGATGGTCCGGCAGGCACGGAGAAATGCCGAAGCCTGGCGGTCGTAGTCGCCGGACATTTGTGCGAAAACCGGCTGCAGCACTAGGCCCATGCTGACGGCCACCACCATGTTGATTGAGGCGGAGAGGGCGAAGGACATCGAGTAGAAGCCCACGCCCTGTTCGTCCGCGAACTGCCCGATGATGAGCGGCGTGGCAACGATCAGGCCACCATGCACGTACTGCCCGAGACCGGATAGCCAGTAGGCGCGCAGCATGGGACCCGCTTCGCCGGAGATCCACGGAGACCGTTCCGCAGGTGCCGGGCAGGCACGCCGATACAACAAAGCACGCACGCCAGTGAAGGCGATCTGCGGCAGCACGATGCTGACGTATCCCGCTCCTGCCCATGCCATCGCGATGCCCATCAACGTTGCCAGCGACTGCGTGACCGCGTCGATCGAAGCCAGTGTCTTGAACCGCAGCTGCGAACGCAGCCGTGTCTGGGGTCCGAGGAGCACGAGCTCGACCAACGGGCGAAGGGCCATCACAATGCATGCCCCGAACAATGCGGGCTGCTCATAATGGTGCGATGCCCAAGGCGCGATCGCCAAGAGCGCGACGATGTTCAGCACCGTCATGATCGTGCAAAGCCGCGTCGCAGTGCCCATCACCCGGTCCACGTCCGCCGGACGCGACAGGAGCACGTCGCTCAGCGTGAAGGGCGCAAGCAAGGTCACCGCGGCCAACAGGCTGGCCGCGAGCGAGGCGATGCCGTACTGATCCGGATTCAGCAAGTACATCATCACCACGGTTCCACCCAGCGAGACCAATTTGTTGAGGACGACCTGCGCACCGGTCCACAGGCCGCCTGAGACAGCCGTGTCCCGGAGCGACTTGGCGGGCGTCGTCTGCGACTCCGAGGCAGAACCGGTAGTGAGGGTCTCGTTCATGTGTCGACAGTATTATGCCAATGCCAAACTCCACGGTGCCCATCGCATGCGAATACTCCACCTCATCGATAGCCTCGATCCTCGACTCGGTGGTCCTCAAGCGGTCGCCCTCCGGCTGGCGGCGGCGCAGACAGGCAACGGGGATGCCACTGCCATCCTGACCCATCGGGCGGATTCCGCGGTCGCCGCACGGATTGCGGTGAGCATGCGCTCCATCCCCGGGATGTCCCAGGTGCCGGTGATCGAGGTCGACCGACCGTCGAACCTCTTCGGCAGGGTCATGTCGACCGCCGTCAAAGGATGGATCAACGAGCACGGCCGCGACTGGGACGTGATCCACATCCACAACATCTGGGATCCCCCGGTGCGGGCAGGTGCCGCCGCCGCACGGACTGCCGGCATCCCCTATGTGATCGTGCCCCATGCATCGCTCGATCCATGGGGAATGCGTCAGTCGTTCGCAAAGGCCGCCAAGAAGCGGCTCGCGCTGGCACTGCAGATGCGCTCACTGATCGATTCGGCGACGTTCCTGCACGCACTCAACGACGAGGAGGTGCGCGGAATCTCACTCATGGGTTTCCGTTCGCCCCAGGAGGTAGTGGCCAACGGCATCTTCGCCAGCGAATTCGAGGGGCTTCCCATCAGGGGGTCGTTCCGCGCGGCGTTCCCCAAGGTCGGCGATCGGCCGTTCGTCCTCTTCCTAAGTCGGCTGCACTTCAAGAAGGGCCTTGACTACCTAGTGGAGTCTTTCGCGCGAGCAGCGGCGCGCGTCGGCGATCTCCAACTGGTCGTCGCCGGCCCCGATGCCGGCGGACTGGCCGCGATGGAGCGGGACGTGCAAGCGCGCGGGCTGGGCGAACGCGTGCATGTCACCGGCCCGCTCTACGGTGAATCGAAGCTTGCGGCACTTGTCGATGCAGAAATGTTCTGCCTGCCGAGCCGCATGGAGGGTTTCTCCATTGCGATCCTTGAGGCCCTCGCGTGCGGGTGCCCGGTGGTCATCAGCAGGCAGTGCAACTTCCCCGAGGTCGCCGCGAACGAGGCCGGCATCGTCACGGAACTCGACCCGGCGGAGATCAGCGACCGGATCGCATCGCTCGCCGAGGATCCCGGGCTTCGCGCCCGTCTGGCGGCCAACGGCCGCCGGATGGTCCATGAGCAATTCACGTGGCCTGTGATCGCGAAGAAAATGCGCGATGCCTACCTTCAACACGGCGTGCCCAACCGCCCGGGGAGTGCCTACTGACATGCTTACAAATCGCGACACGATTCAATGCGATCCGCCCTCGAGGCGGGATTCCTGCGAGCCGCGTGGCTTGCCAAACGCCTCCCGCACATCGTGTGGCGCAGGGACCTGCTCCTGACTCGGGAAGCGACCCCGGAGTGCCTTGCGATCGGCAAGGGATACGGAGCCTGGTATGCGGGTGCCGAAGCTGCTCAGCAAAGGCGACATCGCGGACATCGACGGCGTGCTGGCTGGACTTTGCCCCGCCGGCAGTGGACGGCCACGTGTCCATGTCGGTGGTTCGCCAGACCACGGAGAACGAGTCCGATTTCTGCAGGCTGGAGGTCCGCACGCTGCCGACGCTCCTGCGCGCCCTCCACGAGTGGCGGTAAGTCGCGCTCCTGAAGATGGATGTCGAGGGCAGCGAATACGGCGTGATCCAGCAGATGATCGAGCTCGGCATCCGACCGATCCAGCTGCTGGTCGAGTTACACCACCGCTTCGACGAAACTGGCCCCGCCGAGACCAAGCGCGCGGCGGACACACTGCGTGGCCTTGGCTACGTACTCGTACATATCTCGCCCCACGGCGAAGAAGCAACGTTCGTGCGCGTGGACATGCTGCGGGCTGACGCTCACCGCCGCCGGCGCATCCGAGGTCACCTAATCGAGCAGCATCCGCAGCCTCGACTCCGGCGCGTTCGCCGCGCAATATTCGCTGATCGGTACCTGCAGCGCCTGGAATCGCTCGCTGCAGGTGCCGATGGCCTTCGCAACGCCACCGGGGCCATCCATCCGAATCACGAACGGCGCCTCCAGAAACCGCGGCATCGCGGAGATCAGGAGCGGCAGGCCGCGCGCCAGGAGCTGCATGGACTTGTTTGCGAGCGTCACGGAATCGGTGATCGCCGAGCGGCGGTACGGCAGGAGCGCCGCGAGTGTCTCCTCAAGCGGCAAGGCGTCGAGCGGCATCGGGTCGCGGACCTCGATGTTCGGGAAGCGCGACAGCCGGTGGATGATGGGCGCGCGCACGCCCTTGCCCTGGGTCGGACCGACAAGCAGCACCTTCCAGTCGGCGCCTCGTTGCGCAAGGTGCAATGCGACCTCCTCCACGCGATCAAGGTCGACACCAGTGTCCACGTATCCCCAGAAGAGGAGCGTCCGTCGGCTGGCAACCGGCGCAACAGGGCGGCGATAGGGAACGACCGCCCATGGCAGAAACAACTCCGGCCAACACCATGCACTAAGGCGTTCGCGCAGGGGCTCACTGACGGCTAGTACTGTGTCACTATTGCGGCAGGTGCGCTCGAGCGCCCACGTGATGTGGCCAGAGAACGGCAGCCGCGACTGCGCTTCGAAGTCATCATGGATCAACGTAACAATACGGTGCCCTGGGAAGGTTTCACGAAGGAACCACCCATCGTGGGTAAAATTAATCACGGTGAAGTTGGGTGCCGGGCTCCACTGTTCTACCGCGGTACGAAGCGGGCGCGCCACG